>NZ_LHSJ01000142.1:0-10464 GCF_001270295.1 Achromobacter sp. DMS1
TCGCGGTACAGGCCGAGGAACGACATGGCGGTGCTCAACACGCCGGAACGCTCGTTGTCCGCCTTGTTGAGGACTTCGCGCGCGGCAGATGCCACCACAGGATGCGGCGCATTGCCCAGATGCCGCGTCGTCATCATCCGATGCAGGGTCAGCTCGAATGGGCAAGCCGGGTCGGAGAGGAAGTTGGCGACGCCGCGCAGCGTCTTGTCTTCGCCGGCGTAGAGCACATGCAAGATCGCACCGACTAACAGCGCGTGGCTGGTTTTCTCCCAATGATTGCGCCGTTCCAGCGCACCTTCGGGATCGACCAGAATGTCCGCGATGTTCTGCACATCGCGCACTTCATGCGCGCCGCGCCGCACCTCCAATAGCGGGTTGTAGGCCGCCGATTTCGCATCGGTGGGGTTGAACAGCAGGCAGTGGCTGAATCGGCTGCGCCAGCCGGCGGTGATCTGCCAGTTCTCGCCCTTGATGTCGTGGATGACGGCCGACGCCGGCCAGCTCAACAAGGTGGGCACTACCAGGCCCACGCCCTTACCCGAGCGCGTGGGCGCGAAGGTCAGGACGTGCTCCGGGCCATCGTGACGCAGGTACTGGCGGTCGTGCTGGCCGAGGAACACGCCGGCCGGTTGCGTCAGGCCCGCCTTGCGAATGTCATCCGCGCTCGCCCAGCGCGCAGAGCCGTATGTGGTAACAAGGCGTGCTTGGCGCGAGCGCCAGACCGACATGGCGATGGCCACGCCCACGGCGACCATGCCGCTGGCGCCGGCAATGGCGCCGCCGATGTCGAAGACCTCCGGCGCATAGGCGCCGAAGAAGAACCACCACTCGAACAGCTTCCACGGGTAGTAGACAGGCGTGCCAAGAAGATCGAACCAGGGCGAGCCAAGGCGTACTTGATACCCAAGGGCGGCTGCTGTCCATTGTGTGGCGCCCCACACTCCGGCGATCACGATGCCGAATACCACGGCAATCTGACCGAACCGCACGTTCGTCCCTTGCATGACCTGGCCTCCGATCTCTCCTGCGCTGGTTCCTCTTGGAAGAAGCGGCACAAGGGCGTGCCGCAGGCGTCAGGTTCGGCGCCGGGTCAGTGCCGGTCAAAGACCGTTTCAAGCAGAAAGGTCGAGCAAAAAGACGGAATGAGTGAGCCAGCGAGCCAAATAAAAACGCCGCAAGCGCGGGCGCATTGCGGCGTGTCGAACGGAAAAGTGAAGGTGATGCGGCGACGGGCCAACAATCAGAACTTGGGCGGTTCCTTCGGCGGCGTGTAGGGTGTTTCGCCGTCGCCATAGAACCGCATGCGCGTGGCCTCGGTGACCCGGTTGCACAGCACGTCGCCCAGCTTGGGGCGATCCTTCTTGCATCGCTGGCGCAGGTCATTGAGCCATTTGGGGTTGGCTGCCAGTTCTTCCACCGTCGGGATGTTGGCCGCAGAATCAGCGGGGCTCTGTGGTGTCTCAGACTGGCCACACGCGGTCAACAGGGCCACGAGCAGAAACGAAATGATCTTATTTATCACGCAGGTCCCCCTGCGGGATCAGGGTTATGGCCCGCCTTGGGCCGTGGAAATTCTGGAGATTCGATGGCCTCTACGCGCTCAATGAACCGTTTCAGCTCATCCGACGGCTCGCCTCCGAGGCGCAGCAGGTAGGTTGTCAGCGGCGGCACGCGCGAGGCCAATGGTCGGGCCACCACGCCCGGTTCACGGCAGGCGGCAATGTGCGCAGCGCCCGCCAATCCGAGCGCAAAGCCAGCCGATACCAGCGCCATCATCAGATCGCATGTTGCGACCCGCTCTGCGATCAGTGGCTCCATATCCACTCGCCGCAGCACCCGATCAACATGCTTGGCATGGCCTTCGCAGACTTGCGGGTCGCACAAAACCAGCGGATAGCGCAGCAGTTCCTCCAGGGGAATCCGCTTGTGGGCCAGCAGTGGATGCCGTGCTGGCACCGCCACCATGAGCGCGTCACTCCAGGCGGGGATGGTGACGACCCCATCGCCGACCTCATCGGATTGCGCGAATCCCACGTCGTACAGATCGTCGTGCAGGCCCTTGATCTGTTGCGCCAGCGGCACCTCGAAGAGGCGGATTTCAACCTCCGGCTCTTCCTGCCGGCACAGCGCCAGCAGTGCTGGCAAGCGTGAGGGCGTGATTCCATCGGACAGTGCCACACGCAACTGGCCGTGGAAGCCATTGGCCGCTGCCTTTACGCTGTCGCGCGCCTGCTGTAAGGCGGCGAAGACGCGCGGCACATGATCCAGAAACAGCTTGCCCGCTCCGGTTAGGCGCGTGCTGCGCGTGGTACGGGCGAACAGCACCACGCCGAGTTCTTCTTCAAGTTCTTTGATGGCGCGCGACAAGGGTGACTGCTCGATATGCAGTCGCTCTGCTGCACGAGCGAAGTGCAGTTCTTCAGCTACGGCGAGAAAGCAGCGGAGGTGGCGAAACTCCATCTTGGTGCATTCTCTTCTCTTCTTGGGGCAGCCTATCCGCGCTTGTTTCCGGCGCACGCTTCTTCAAGTTTTTTTCTTCCAACGCTCATTAACCATGAACGCAGCGAGAGAAGCTCAGGATTGAGCTCCCGCATCAAATCGAGATCTACTCGCTCTGCAAGAGGACCATCTTCTAGGCTTGACGCCATGTGCGCCAAATCGGCATTGGCGGCCAGGACCTCATCTGGGAATCGGGTATAGGTGATGGGTCGACCAGCGGCCTCCGAGAAGGCTGCCTCCATCTCGCGACCTGTCACGCGATCGCTCGCAATCCTCAACGTCATCCCGGCAAATCGGGCTTTGTCCGCAAACATGGCGGCAACGATTTTCCCGATGTCCTCCACGGCAGTTAGTTGGATCGAATGATCTCGGTGGACCAGGAAAACTAGCCGCCCTTCTTCAAGGCCAAAACCAGGGCAAACTAGCATCTCCATAAAGATCATCGGGCGGACGATGGTTGCCGTGAGCGGAAGTTCGCGGATGTGTGCCTCGATACGAGGCTTGGCATCGAAGCGCGGAACTGCTGGCCGAGCCGCTGTCGCAGCGCCTGGGACAGTCCGTGGTGGTGGAAAACCTGGCCGGCGCCGGCGGCAACATCATGGCTTTCCGCCTGAGCCAGTCGCCTGCCGACGGTTACACCATCGGCATCGGCGCGGCCGGTTCCATGGCGATCACCCACGTGCTCAATCCCAAGGGCACCAACTACAAGCCCTCGGACTTCACGCCGATCACGCTGGCGGCCGTGCAGCCCAATGTCGTCATCGTCAACAAGGACGTGCCGGCGAGCAATCTCGCCGAACTGAAGGAATACTTCCAGGAGACGCCCTCGGCCACTTACGGCACCGCCGGCGTGGGCATTTCCAACCACCTGATCGCCGAAACCATGCTGTATCGCCTGGGCGTGAAGGTGCCGCACGCGGCTTACCGCGGCGCGGCGCCCGTCATTACCGACCTGCTGGGCGGCCACATCGCCATGACCATGGACAACATCTCCACGGCGGCCCCGCTGGCCCAGCAGGGCAAGGTCAAGGCCATCGGCGTGGCTTCGCTCAAGCGCGCGCCGCAGCTGCCCGACGTGCCCACGCTGGACGAGCAGGGCCTCAAGGGATTCGACATGCCGACCTGGCAGGGCGTGTTCGCGCCCGCCGGCCTGCCGGCCGACGTGCTGGCGGCCTACTACGCCGCGTTGCAGGACGTGCTCAAGCAGCCCGGCGTCATCGAGAAGATGGGCATGCTGGGCTCGGAACCGGTTACGGGCATGACGCCGGAGCAGTTCGGCCAGTTCCTGGAGAAGGACCGCCAGCAGTGGGCCGACATCGTCAAGGCGGCCAATATCTCGCTGGAACAGTAAGAAGGGAGGCTTGAAGAGGGGCGCGGCATCGGGCGCGCCCGCGCCGCGCTACGGCAGGCGCGCGGCGATCTCCGCGATGAGCCGGCGCGCGGCGTCGAGCTTGCCGGCCGCCGGCAGCGGATGCACGCCGTGCTCGTCGAAGAGCACCAGCTCGGTGGTGTCGGCGTCCATGACCTTGTGCGCCAGGTTGCCCACCAGCAGCGGAATGCCCTTGCGCACGCGCTTGGCTTCGGCGTGCTCGGCGAGCTTTTCGGTTTCGGCCGCGAAACCCACGCACCACGGGCCATGCTCCATGCGCGCCACCTCGGCCAGGATGTCGGGGTTGGGCTCGAACTCCATCGCGGGCGCGCCGCCGCCTTCGCTGGTTTTCTTGAGTTTCTGGGCGCTGACGTTCTTGACGCGCCAGTCGGCCACGGCCGCCACGGCGATGAAGATGTCGGCGTCGGCCGCGCTGGCCATGACCGCGTCGCGCATCTGGCGCGCCGTGGTCACCGACAGCGCAGTCACGCCGCGCGGAATCGGCAGCGCGGTGGCGCCGTGATGAGCGTGACGCGGGCGCCTGCCTCGTGCGCGGCGCGCGCCCAGCGCATAGCCGTCGCCTGCAGGGAGCGGTTGCTCAGCACGCGCACCGGATCCACCGGCTCGGACGTGGGGCCGGCGGTCAGCAGCACGTGCCGCCCGGCCAGCAGCTTGGGCTGGAAAAAGGCGATGAGATCGGCCAGCAGTTCGTGCGCTTCCAGCATGCGGCCGTCGCCCGTCTCGCCGCAGGCCTGCTCGCCCGCCGCCGGGCCCAGCACGCTGACGCGTCGGCGCGCAGTTGCGCCACATTGCGCTGCGTGGCCGGGTTGGCCCACATTTCGCGGTTCATGGCGGGCGCCACCAGCAGGGGACAGGCGCGCGCCAGGCACAGGGTGGAAAGCAGGTCGTCGGCCATGCCGTGCGCCAGCTTGGCCATGAAATCGGCGCTGGCCGGCGCGACCAGCACGCGTCCGCGCCGCGCGTCAGGTCGATGTGCGCCATGTTGTTGGGCACGCGCGCGTCCCTTGGCGTCGATGAACACCGGCCGGCCCGACAGCGCCTGCATGGTGACGGGCGTGATGAAGTGCGTGGCGGCTTCGGTCATGACCACGTCCACCGTGGCGCCCTGTTCGGTCATGCGCCGGACCAGCTCGGCGATCTTGTAGCAGGCGATGCCCCCGGTCAGGCCGAGGACGATGCGTTTGCGGGCGAGGTCGAGCATAGAGGCGGGGGCGGCGCGCGGCCGCGCTGAGAAAGGATGAACCGGAATTTTATTCGCAATGGGCGGGCGCGGCATCCGGCGCGCCCGCTGCGCGGTCAGGCGCGGGGCTTGCGCGCGCGCAACAGCTCGTCCAGCACCAGCAGCACGGCGCCGCAGGTGATGCCCACGTCGGCCAGGTTGAAGGCGGGGTAGGCCCAGTCGCGCCAGTAGAAAAGCAGGAAATCCACCACGTGGCCATAGGCCACGCGGTCGATCACGTTGCCCACGGCGCCGCCCAGGATCATGGCGAGCGCCAGGCAGAAGCGCGGCTGCCGCGCCGTGCGGCGCAAGCAGCCAGACGATGACCACGGCGGCCACGCAGCCCAGGCCCGTGAAGAGCCAGCGCTGCCAGCCTTCTTCGGAGGCCAGGAAGCTGAAGGCCGCGCCGCGGTTGTACAGCAGCGTGAAGTCGAAGAAGGGCAGCACGTTGACCCGCTCGCCGTACTGGTAGGCCGTGTTGAAGTAGACCTTGGTGATCTGGTCCAGCACGATGATGGCCAGGGCGAGCGCCAGCCAGCGGCCGGCGCGCGCGGGTTCGCGCGCGCCGGCTGGACGGCGCGCCGGTATCGGACGTGCCGGTATCGGAAGGCCGGGCCATGCTCAGGCCTTGTCGCGGGCTTCGCCCGGGCCGAACAGGTTGGAGACGCAGCGGCCGCAGATCTCGGGATGGTCCGGATCCTGGCCCACGTCCGCGCGCCAGTGCCAGCAGCGTTCGCACTTCTTGTGCGCCGAGGCTGGTGCGCGTCGATGCGCGGCTCGCCTTCGCCGGCATGCACGCCGCGCGCGAGACGATGAGCACGAAGCGCAGGTCATCGCCCAGGCTCTGGAGCCATTGCAGGTCTTCGCCGCTGGCGCGGATGTCCACCTCCGCCTGCAGCGACGAGCCGATCTCGCCGGCCGTGCGCACTTCCTCGAGCTTGCGCTGCACGTCGGCGCGGATGGCGCGCAGGCGCGTCCACTTGGTCACCAGCGCGTCTTCGTCGGCGAAGGGCGGCAGCACGTGATAGACCTCGGTGAAGATGGTGACGCGCGCCGCGTCGGCCTGGTTCTTCAGCGCCGAGGCCGTCAGTTCCTTCCAGGCCTCTTCGGCCGTGAAGGACAGGATGGGCGCCATCAGCTTGAGCAGGGTCTGCGTGATGTCGAGCAGGGCGGTCTGGGCCGAGCGGCGCGCCAGGCTGCCGGCCGCCGTGGTGTAGAGGCGGTCTTTCAGCACGTCCAGGTAGAACGCGCCCAGGTCTTCCGAGCAGAAGGTCTGCAGGCGGGCCACCGCGGGGTGGAAGTCGTAGCGCTCGTAATGGGCCTGCACCTCGGCCTGCATGCGCGTCGTCATGGCCAGCGCATAGCGGTCGATCTCGAACAGCTCGCCGTAGGGCACGGCTTGCGATACCGCGTCGAAATCGGCCAGGTTGGCCAGCAGGAAGCGCAGCGTGTTGCGGATGCGGCGGTAGCCTTCCACCACGCGCTTGAGGATCTCGTCGGAGATCGAGAGCTCGCCGGAATAATCGGTGGAAGCCACCCACAGGCGCAGGATTTCGGCGCCCAGCGAATCGGACACCTTCTGCGGCGCGATGACGTTGCCCACCGATTTGCTCATCTTGCGGCCCTGGCCGTCCACTACGAAGCCGTGCGTGAGCAGGGCCTTGTAGGGCGGCTGGCCATACAGCATGCAGCCCGTGAGCAGCGAGGAATGGAACCAGCCGCGATGCTGGTCCGAGCCTTCCAGGTACAGGTCGGCCGGCCAGGCCAGCTCGGCGCCATGGGAGCCGGCGAAGTCGCGGTCCTTGCCGCCCAGCACGGTGGCGTGGGTGCTGCCCGAATCGAACCACACGTCCAGCGTGTCGCGGTTCTTTTCGTACTGGTCGGCCTCGTCGCCCAGCAGCTCGCGCGGGTCCAGCGTCTGCCAGGCCTCGATGCCGCCTTGCTCCACGCGCCGGGCCACTTCTTCGAGCAGCTCGGGCGTGCGCGGATGCAGCTCGCCGGTTTCTTTATGCACGAAGAACGCCATGGGCACGCCCCACTGCCGCTGGCGCGAGAGCGTCCAGTCGGGCCGGTTGGCGATCATGGCGTGCAGGCGCGCGCGGCCCCAGGAGGGGTAGAAAGCCGTGGCGTCGATGCCGGCCAGCGCGGTTTCGCGCAGCGTGGCGCCGCCGTCCTTGGGCGTGACGTCCATGCCGGCGAACCACTGGCTGGTGGCGCGGTAGATCACGGGCGTTTTGTGGCGCCAGCAGTGCATGTAGCTGTGCTGGTGCTTTTCCACGTGCATCAGCGTGCCGGCCTGCCTGAGCGCCTCGACGATCTTGGGGTTGGCGTCCCAGATGGACAGGCCGCCGAAAAGCGGCAGGCTGTCGGCGTACTTGCCGTCGCCCAACACCGGATTGATGATGTCCGAATCTTTCAGGCCGTGCGCCTTGCACGACTGGAAATCCTCGATGCCGTAGGCGGGCGCGGAGTGCACCACCCCCGTGCCGGAATCCACCGTCACGTAGTCGCCCAGGTACACCGGCGACTTGCGGTCGTAGCCGGGGTTCACGCGGGCGAGCGGGTGATGGAAGGCGATTTCCGACAGCCGGGCGCCCGGCGCGGTGGCGATGATCTCTCCCTGCAGGCCCCATTGCTTCAGGCAGGGTTCCACGCGCTCGGCGGCCAGCAGCAGCAGCGGGCCGAAGGCGGGCGCCGGCGACACGCGCACCAGCGCATATTCGATCTCGGGATGCAGGTTCAGCGCCTGGTTCGAGGGAATGGTCCAGGGCGTGGTGGTCCAGATGACGATGGCGCCGTCTTCCACCGATTCGAGCCCGAAGGCGTCGGCCAGGCGGGCGTGCTCGGCGAAGGGGAAGGCCACGTCCACGGCCGGGTCGGTGCGGTCGGCGTACTCGACCTCGGCCTCGGCCAGCGCCGAGCCACAGTCGAAACACCAGTTCACGGGCTTCAGGCCGCGGAACACATAGCCTTTCTGCAGAATGCGGCCCAGCGCGCGGATCTCGTCGGCCTCATTGCTGAAATTCATGGTGAGGTAGGGGCGGTCCCATTCACCCAGCACGCCCAGGCGCTTGAAATCCTTGCGCTGGCGGTCGATCTGCTCGAGCGCGTAGGCGCGCGCCTTGGACTGCACCTCGGCCACGGGCAGGTGCTTGCCGTATTTCTTCTCGATCTGGATCTCGATCGGCATGCCGTGCAGTCCCAGCCCGGCACGTAGTGCGCGTCGTAGCCGGCCATGTTGCGGCTCTTGACGATGATGTCCTTCAGGATCTTGTTGACCGCATGACCGATGTGGATGTCGCCGTTCGCGTAGGGCGGCCCGTCGTGCAGCACGAAGCGCGGGCGGCCGCGGCTGGCGGCCCGGATCGCCTGGTAGACGTGGTTTTCCTCCCATTGGGCGATCCAGCCCGGCTCGCGGCGGGCGAGGTCGCCCCGCATGGGAAAGGGAGTGTCGGGCAGGTTGAGGGTTTTTTTATAGTCCATGAACGGCAAAATAGGCGCGCGCGTTTCGCGCGTCTTCGGCGATGGCGGCAGTCAGGGAAGGGAGATCGGGAAATTTTTCTTCGTCCCGCAGCATGTGCAGGAACTCGACTCGCACGAGTTTACCGTATGCGTTCACGGTCTCGTCGAGCAGGTGGGCCTCCAGCAGCACGCGGCCCTGGTCTTCCACGGTGGGGCGCACGCCCAGGCTGGCCACCCCGGGCAGCGGCCGCCCGGCCAGGCCGTGCACCTGCACCACGTAGATGCCCCGAGCGCGCCGCGCAGCGCTGCGCCACGCGCAGGTTCATGGTGGGAAAGCCCAGCGTGCGGCCCAGCTTCTGGCCGTGGATCACGTGGCCGCTGATGTGGAAGGGATGCCCCAGCAGATGCCGGGCGCGGTCCAGGTCGCCCACGGCCAGCGCGGTGCGCACCTCGGAGCTGGAGATGCGGTGGCCGTGCTGGTCGGCGACGTCGGCCAGGGTCTGCACCTCGAACCCGTGGCGCATGCCGGCCTCGCGCAGCAGCTCGATGTCGCCGCTGCGCTTGTGGCCGAAGCGGAAATCCTCGCCCACCAGGAGCCAGCGCGTGCGCAGCCCCTCCACCAGCAGCTGTTCGATGAACGAATTGGCCGACATTTCGGCCAGCCGGGCATCGAAGCGCTCGACCACCACCTGCGACACGCCGTGCCGCGCCAGCGCGGCCAGCTTGTCGCGCAGCCCGGAGATGCGCGTGGGCGCGAGCTCGGGGCGGCGGTGCAGGGCGGCGAAATACTCGCGCGGATGCGGCTCGAAGGTCATGACCGAGGGTGTGAGCCCGCGTTCGCGGGCCGCCTGACAGACGCGCGCAAGCATGGCCTGGTGGCCGCGATGCACGCCGTCGAAATTGCCGATGGTCAGCGCGCAGGGCGCGCGCTCGGCGGGCGGAGGGAGGTATCGGTAAATGCGCAGCAATGGTTTCACGAGCGAGAGTTTACAATTTTGGATTCTTTGCGGCTGTCCCGCCGTTGCCGGCGCCCGCGGCTTCCCCCGCGGCCGGTCTTTCGTGCCTTTTCGTCATTTTTCTCGCCGGAACCCCATCTTGCCGGATTCTTCTACCATCAAGCGCCGCCTCGTCATCCTGATTTCCGGGCGGGGCAGCAACATGCGCGCCCTGGCCGAGGCCTGCCGCGCCGAAGCCTGGCCCGCCGAGGTCGCGGCGGTCATCGCCAGCCGCCCCGACGCGGCCGGCCTGGAATGGGCCGCCTCGCAGGGCATCGCCACCGCGGCGCTCTACCACAAAGACTACGCCAGCCGCGAAGCCTTCGATGCCGCCCTGGCCGACGAAATCGACCTGCACCGCCCCGATTACGTCATCCTGGCCGGCTTCATGCGTGTGCTCACGCCGGCGTTCGTCAATCGCTACGCCGGCCGGCTGGTGAACATCCACCCCTCGCTGCTGCCGGCGTTTCCGGGGCTGCACACTCATGCGCAGGCGCTTGCCACCGGCGTGCGCGTGCACGGCTGCACCGTGCATTTCGTCACGCCGGTGCTCGACCATGGTCCCATCATCGCCCAGGGCTGCGTGCCGGTGCTGGCCGGCGACACCCCGGAATCGCTGGCCGGGCGGGTTCTGGCCGTCGAGCACCGCGTCTTTCCCGCCGCGGTGCGCTGGCTGGCCGAGGGCCGCGTCTCGCTGACGAGCGACCACCGCGTGGACGTCGCTGGCGACCCCGACCGCCTGTTCGTCTGGACGCCCGGCGGCTGACGCCGCTGCACCGCCTAGCCCGGGCGGCTCGCCGCCTTTCTGGATACCCTCATGAACAAACCCCGATCCCCCGCGTTCCCGATCCTCCGGCCGCGCCGAGGCCCGCCCTCCGCCCGCGCGGCCCGCCGAAGGC
>NZ_LHSJ01000143.1:0-10403 GCF_001270295.1 Achromobacter sp. DMS1
AGCCTGCCAGCCGGGGCGGCGCGCGCCCGCCGGCGCGTCTCAGTTCAGGCTGGCGCCGGAGATCTTGACGATCTCCTGGTACTTGGTCATTTCGTTCTTGACGAAGGCGGCGAAGGCTTCGGGCGTCATTGGCGCCGCTTCGGAGCCCATGGTGAGCAGGCGCTGCTTCACGTCGGGCTGGCGCATGGCGTCGGCGTAGGCTTTGTTGAGCTTGGCCACCACCGGCGCGGGCGTGCCGCCGGTGGTGAACACGCCGAACCAGGTGCCCAGATCGAAGCCCTTCACGCCCGACTCTTCGACGGTGGGCACCTCGGGCAGCAGCGAAGACCGCCCGGCCGTGGTGACGGCCAGCGCCTTGACCTTGCCGTCCTTGATCAGGGGCGCCGAGGCGGCCAGGTTGTCGAACATGAAATCGGACTGGCCGGCCAGCAGGGCCAGTTGCGCGGGCGCGGCGCCCTGGTAGGGAATGTGCTCGACCTTGATGCCGGCGCGCGCCTTGAGCAGCTCGCCCGACAGGTGGCCGGCGCTGCCGTTGCCGCCCGAGCCGTAGTTCAGCTTGCCCGGGTTCTTCTTCGCGTAGGCGATGAGATCGGCCAGCTTGGCGATGTTGTTCTTCTCAGCGAATTCCTTGTTCACCACCAGCACGTTGGGCACCGACGCCACGATGGTGACCGGCGCGAAATCCTTGACCGGGTCATAGGGCAGGTTGGCGAACAGCCAGGGGTTGATGGCGTGCGTGGCCACCGCGCCCATCACCAGGGTGTAGCCGTCGGCCGGGGCCTTGGCCACCAGGTCGCATGCCGATGTTGCCGCCCGCGCCGCGCGTTCTCCACGATGACCGGCTGGCCCCAGCGAGCCCCCGCACCTTCTCGGCCAGCATGCGGGGCCATCGTATCCAGCGGGCGCCGGGCGGATAAGGCACGACGAAGCGCAGCGGCTTGGTCGGAAATCGGCGCCCTGGGCCAGCGCGGGCGCGCCGGCGGACAGGGTGGTGGCGGCCAGCGCCACCGCGCCGGCAAGCAGGGCGCGGCGCGCGGCGCCGCGGCGGGATTGCATCATGGTCTTCTCCTCGCTTCGATGTGGATGGTCGGCACGTAGCATATCGCAGCGAGGCAACCGTAGTAACAAAGAGAAACGCCCGCCGACCGCCCTGATCGTGCGATCCAGCAAAAGCCCCCCGGCAGAGGCGCCGCAGGCGCTTCCGGGGGGGGGGGCTTATCCCTCAGTGCAGGATCTGGCTCAGGAACAGCTTGGTGCGGTCGTTCTGCGGATTGTCGAAGAACGCGTCCGGCGTGTTCTGTTCGATGATCTCGCCGCGATCCATGAAGATGACGCGGTTGGCCACCTTGCGCGCAAAGCCCATTTCGTGGGTCACGCACAGCATGGTCATGCCGCTCTCCTGGGCCAGGTTCACCATCACGTCCAGCACTTCCTTCACCATTTCCGGGTCGAGCGCGCTGGTGGGCTCGTCGAACAGCATGATCTTGGGGCTCATGCACAGCGAGCGGGCGATCGCCACGCGCTGCTGCTGGCCGCCGGAAAGCTGTCCGGGGTATTTCTGGGCCTGGTCCGGAATGCGCACGCGCTCCAGGTATTTCATGGCCGTGGCCTCGGCCTCGGCGCGCGGCTTCTTCAAGACCCACATGGGTCCCAGCGTCAGGTTCTCCAGCACCGTGAGGTGCGGGAACAGGTTGAAGTGCTGGAACACCATGCCCACGTCCTTGCGGATGGTTTCGATGTGCTTGAGGTCGTTGGTGAGCTCGGTGCCGTCGACGATGATGTGGCCCTGCTGGTGCTCTTCGAGCCGGTTGATGCAGCGGATCATGGTGGACTTGCCGGAACCCGACGGGCCGCAGATCACGATCCGCTCGCCCGGCGCCACGTCCAGGTTGATGTTGCGCAACACGTGGAACTGGCCGTACCACTTGTTCACGTTCTGCATGCGAATGATGGCATCGGACATGCCTGTACTCCCATTAGTATCGCTGGGCGCGCCGCCGCAAACGGCGGGTGCGCGGGTTTCTAGCGCGAGTGGCCGGTTTGGAGGCGCCGTTCGAGCGCCTGGCTGTATTTGGACATCGAGAAGCAGAACACGAAGTAGATAAGCGAAATGAATATGTACGCTTCCACGCCGAATCCGCGCCACGCCGCGTCCGACAAGGCTGCCTTGGCCGCCAGGGTGAGATCGAAGATGCCGATGATCACCACCAGCGAGGTGTCCTTGAACAGGGAAATGAAAATGCTGACCAGCGGCGGAATCACGATCTTCAGCGCCTGCGGCAGGATGATCTTGCGCATCTGCTGCCAGTAGGTCAGGCCCAGCGAATCCGCGCCTTCGTACTGCCCCTTCGGAATGGCCTGCAGGCCGCCGCGCACGGTTTCCGCGATGTAGGCCGCGGCGAACATGATGATGGCGATCTGCGCGCGCAGCAGCTTGTCGATCGAGAAGCCTTCCGGCAGGAAAAGCGGCAGCATCACCGACGACATGAACAGCAGGCTGATGAGCGGCACGCCGCGGATCAGCTCGATGTACACCACGCACAGCGCCTTGATCGCCGGCATCTTCGAGCGCCGGCCCAGCGCCAGCAGCACGCCGAACGGAAAGGCGAAGGCGATGCCGAACGTGGAGAGAATGAGCGTGAGCGGCAGGCCGCCCCAGCGCGCGTTCTCCACGTAGTCCAGGCCCAGGACGCCGCCCCACATCAGCACGGCCACGGCGATGAGCCCCACCGTCCAGATGATGGCCAGGCCCCAGTTCCAGAACCGCCGGACGCCGCTGCAGACGATGACGGCCACCAGGATGATGGTGGCCAGCAACGGCCGCCACTGCTCGTCGTACGGATAGGTGCCGAAGAGGATCAGCCGGTGTTTCTCGGCGATGAAGGCCCAGCACGCGCCCGCCGACTGGCGGCATTCCTGCGCATTGGTGGCGGTGAAATTGGCCTGGATGAAGGCCCATTCCACCAGCGCCGGAACCGCCATGAGCAGGAACCAGGCAACCAGCACCGTGATGATGATGTTCAGCGGCGAGGAAAACAGGCGCGACTTCAGCCAGGCCCACAGGCCGGTGTGCGAGCTGGGCGGCGGCGGACCCTCGCTGGGGATACGCGTAGTGCTGCTCATGTCAACGCTCCACCAGCGCGATGCGCTTGTTGTACCAGTTCATGAAGATCGAGATCGACAGGCTGACCGTCAGGTAGGCCGCCATGATGATGAGAATGCCCTCGATGGCCTGGCCGGTCTGGTTCAGGGTGGTGTTCACCACGGACACGATGTCCGGGTAACCGATGGCCACGGCCAGCGAGCTGTTCTTGGTCAGGTTGAGGTACTGGCTCGTCATGGGCGGGATGATGACGCGCAGCGCCTGCGGCAGCACCACCAGGCGCAGCACCTGCTTGCGGCGCAGCCCCAGCGAGCCGGCGGCCTCCCATTGGCCCATGTTCACGGCCTGGATGCCGGAACGCACGACTTCGGCGATGAAGGCCGAGGTGTAGATCACCAGGCCCGCCAGCAGCGCCGCGAACTCCGGCGACAGCGTCAGGCCGCCCACGAAATTGAAGCCCTTGAGCTCCGGCATGTTGAGCGTGAGCGAGGCGCCGCTCACGAGCCAGCCGATCACGGGCAGTGCAATCAGCAGGCCGATGGCCACGCGCCCCAGCGGAAACACCTGGCCGGTGGCTTCCTGCCGCTTCCTGCCCCAATGGCCCAGGACCAGGATGGCCACGATCGCCAGCCCCAGTCCGCCCAGGATCCAGTCCAGCGAATGGCCTTCCAGCCCGGGCACCTTGAGGCCGCGGTTGGAAATGAACACGCCCGGCAGCGGATTGCGCGCCTGGCGCGGGCCCGGCATGTTCTCGGTGATGAGGGCATACCAGAAGAAGAGCTGCAGCAGCAGCGGAATGTTGCGCATGACCTCGACATAGATCGAGGCCATCTTGGCCACCAGCCAGTTCTTCGACAGCCGGGCGATGCCGATCAGCGTGCCCAGCAGCGTGGCCAGCACGATACCCAGCACCGCGACGCGCAGCGTGTTGAGCAGGCCCACCACGATGGCTCGGCCGTAGGTGTCTGCGGGGGTGTATGAAATCGGGGTTTCGCCGATCGCGAAGCCCGCCTCGCGCCCCAGGAAACCGAAGCCCGTGGCGATGTTGCGCACCGCCAGGTTGTGCAGCGTGTTGGAAACCAGGAACCAGACGGCCAGCGCGACCAGCGCCAGGGCCACCACCTGGTAGACCACGGCGCGCACGCCGGGATCGTTCCAGTTCAGACGCCGCGGGGGAGCCGGGATAGGGGCGTTTTTGTTGGAAGTCGTCATCGGATGCATCTACAGAAGTCGGACACCGGGCGGCAAAACCGGAAAGAGCCATCCCGCCCGCTCCTGCCGCCCGCGCACGGCGGGTCGGACAGAGCCCCCGGCGCGACCCAGGGCCGCGTTGGGGGCTCCATGCAAAACGGACCGCGGGGGTCCGTTCTGCATGGCGGGACCGGGATCAGCGCACCGGCCAGCCGTACATCAGGCCACCTTGCTTGTACGAGGCGTTCAGGCCCCGATCCAGCTTCATGGCGCTGCTCTTGCCCAGCGTGGCTTCAAAGCTTTCGCCATAGTTGCCCACCTGCTTGATGATGTTGTAGGCCCACTTGTCGTCCACGCCCAGGTTCTTGCCCATGCCGGGCGTCACGCCCAGGATGCGCTGGATGTTGGGATTGGTGCTCTTGGTCATTTCGTCCACGTTCTTGGACGTAATGCCGTATTCCTCGGCCTCGAGCATGGCGTTGAGCGACCAGCGCACCACGTTGAACCACTGCTCGTCGCCCTGGCGCACCATGGGGCCCAGCGGCTCCTTGGAGAAGTCTTCCGGCAGAATGACGTACTTGTCCGGATTTTCGAGCGTCGTGCGGGTGGACGCAAGCTGCGACTTGTCGGTGGTGAAGGCGTCGCAGCGGCCGGCCGAGAAGGCGCGCACGATTTCGTCGTATTTGTCGATCACGACGGGCTTGAATTCGATCTTCTGGCCGCGGAACCAGTCGGCGAGGTTGAGCTCGGTGGTGGTGCCGGGCTGCACGCAGATGGTGGCGCCGTTCAGTTCCTTGGCGCTCTTGACGCCCAGGTCCTTGGACACCATGACGCCCTGGCTGTCGTAGTAGTTGACGCCCACGCCGATCAGGCCCAGCGTGGTGTCGCGGGTGAGCGTGACGGTGGTGTTGCGGGTAAGCACGTCCACTTCGCCGGACTGCAGCGCGGTGAACCGCTGCTGCGTGTTCAGCGGCGTGACCTTGAACTTGGAAGCGTCGCCGAACATGGTGGTGGCGATGGCGCGGCACAGGTCCACGTCCAGGCCCTTCCATTGGCCCTTGCTGTCAGCAATGGAGAAACCCGGGATGCCCGTCGACACGCCGCACTGGACAAACCCTTTCTTCTTGACGCTGTCGAAGGTGGCACCCGCATTGGCGGCCGCGGAAACAGCGAACAGAGCGGCGCCGATCGCGGCGAGTTTCAGTACTTTCATTGTGATCTCCGTATAGGATGAAGCAATCAGTACGCGGGCCGGGTAGGCTGCACGCATGGGGCGGATGGTAGCGTCCACGCCGCAGACGGCGCATCCGGGAATTCCCTCGAAATATAGGGACACTGGTGGAAACGCTGCCCCGTGCCGCCCCGCAAAAGGGACGCGTCAGGGGGCCCGCCACGGCCGCGGCGAGTTACTATTGCGGCTTCATCTGACAGCCGCCATGATCGAATTCCAGCACGTATTCAAATCGTATGGCCGCGGCCGGAACATCCTGGCCGACATCAATTTCCGCGTGAGCGCGGGAGAATTCGTTTTCGTATCGGGGCCCTCGGGCGCCGGCAAATCCACCCTGCTCAAGCTGATCGGCGGGCTGGAACCCGCCAGCCGCGGCTCCATACAGGTCAACGGCCAGCGGCTGGACAAGCTGCCGGCCCGCGCCCGCCCCTACCTGCGGCGCGCCGTGGGCGTCATCCTCCAGGACACCCACCTGCTCTTCGACCGCACGCCTTCGAGAACGTCATGCTGCCGCTGGCGGTGGTCGGCCAGGCCCGCGACGCGGCGGCCGCGCGCGCCCGGGCGGCGCTGGACAAGGTGGGCCTGTCGGGCAAGGAAGACCTCAACCCCATCGAACTGTCGGGCGGCGAACAGCAGCGCCTGGCGATCGCGCGGGCCATCGTGAACCGGCCCGCCATCCTCATCGCCGACGAGCCCACCGCCAATCTCGACCACGACAACGCGCAGCGCATCATGAACGTGTTCCGCGACTTCAACCGCGTGGGCGTCACCACGCTCATCGCCTCGCACGACCAGGAGCTCATGGCGAACCCAGCGCGAACGCGCCCGCCAGCACTGAAATCAAGCGTTTCATTGGCTTCTCCTCTCTGTCGGCGCCCGGCTCCGGCCGGAGCCGGCGCGCCATGCACCCCGAGAGCATACGACGCACGCCTGGCGGCCACAATCGAGCCCACCCCGGAAACCGCCGATTGCGGCATCGTCCGGTGATCGAACTTTATTGAATGGCCGGCGCGCCATGAGCGCTGTCGCCCGATGCCATACTTTTTGCGCGGGCCGTCCGATAGCCGGCGAACGGGACTCCGTCTCCCTGCCCTCTCGCTTCCCGCAATTCCCCCTGGCGGCGCGTCATCAAAAAAACCAGGCGCGCCGCTTCACATGCCGATTCATGGAGGAGACAAATCCATGGCCAACGCTTCGAACCCGCCCCAAAGCGGGCAGTCGACCCCTTTGCGCCGCCGCGCCCTCAAGTTCCTGGCCGCCGCTGCCTGCGCCGCCGCGGGACTGGGCTCCGTGCCGGCCCACGCCGCCGACAAGTGGCCCAGCCACCCGATCCGCGTCATCGTGCCCTACACGCCCGGCGGCTCCACCGACACCGTAACGCGCATCGTCATGGAAAAGCTCGGGCCGCGCCTGGGCCAGACCATCGTGGTGGAAAACCGGCCCGGCGCGAACAGCACCCTGGGCGCCGCCATCGCGGCCAAGGCCGAGCCGGACGGCTACACGTTCCTGAGCGTGCTGCCCGCCTACATCATCAATTTCCACCTGTACAAGCTGGGCTACACGCCGGACGACCTGGTGCCGGTAGCGCAAATGGCCGACCTGCCGCTCTTCCTGTTCGTCGCCAAGGACGTGCCCGCCAACAGCGTGGCCGAGCTGGTCGACTACGCCCGCAAGAACCCCGACAGGCTCACCTACGCCTCCAGCGGCAACGGCTCCAGCGCGCACCTCACCGGGGCCGACTTCGCGCTGCGCAACAAGGTGGTCATGACGCACGTCGCCTACAAGGGCAGCGCGCCCATCCTGACCGACCTGCTGGCCGGGCGCGTCTCGATGGTGTTCGACCCCATCCTGGTGCCCATGCAGTACGTCAAGCAGGGCAAGCTCAAGGCGCTGGCCTTTACCGGCAAGGAACGCTGGCCCACCGAGCCCGGCATCCCCACCATGGAGCAGGCCGGCATGCCGGGCTTCGTCACCGGCTCGTGGGCGGGCCTGATGGCGCCGGCCAACACGCCCAAGCCCATCATCGAGCGCATGGCCAAGGAGATCAACGAGATCGTGCGGGAGCCCGACGTCAAGCAGAAATTCCTGGACGCGGGCTTCCTGCCGGCCGGCGGCACCGCGGCCGAATTCGCCGACCTCATGAAGAAAGACTCGGCCCGCTACGCCGAGATCATCAAGCAAGCGCACATCACCCTGCAATGACGGGCGCGGGCGCGGCCGCGCCCCGCCCGACGGATACATACCTCTCATGATCGACAAATTCATCGACACCGCCGCGGCGGCGGTCGCGGACATTCATGACGGCGCCACCGTGCTCATCGGCGGCTTCGGCGGCGCGGGCATGCCCACCGAGCTCATCCACGCCCTCATCGACCAGGGCGCGCGCGAACTCACCGTGGTCAGCAACAACGCGGGCAACCACGAAACCGGGCTGGCGGCGCTGGTCAAGGCGGGCCGGGTGCGCAAAGTGATCTGCTCGTTTCCCAAGGCCTCGCACTCCTGGGTCTTCGACGACCTGTACCGGCGCGGGCGCATCGAGCTGGAATGCGTGCCGCAGGGCACCATGGCGCCGAACGGCTGCGCGCCGCCGGCGCGGGGCTGGGCGGCTTCTACACGCCCACCGCCTACGGCACCGAGCTGGCCCGCGGCAAGGAAACCCGCGTGATCGACGGGCGCGGCTACGTGTTCGAGAAGCCGCTGCACGGCGACTTCGCCCTGGTCAAGGCGGAGCTCGCCGACCGCTGGGGCAACCTCACCTACAACAAGAGCGCGCGCAATTTCGGGCCCGTGATGTGCATGGCGGCGCGCACGGCCATCGCGCAGGTGCGCGCCACCGTGGGGCTGGGCGAACTCGACCCCGAATGCGTCGTCACGCCCGGCATCTTCGTCAAGCGGGTCGTCACGGTCGCCAACCCCGCGTTTTCGAGCTGAGGAAACTGGCATGCATACTCCCCTGAGCCGCGAGGCCATCGCGCGCCGCCTGGCGCTGGACATCCCCGACGGCAGCTACGTGAACCTGGGCATCGGCATGCCGGTGCTGGTGGCGGCGCATCTGCCGCCGGACCGCGAAATCGTGCTGCACAGCGAGAACGGCATCCTGGGCATGGGCCCTCCGCCCGCGGAATCGGCCCGCGACCTCGATCTCATCAATGCGGGCAAGCAGCCCGTCACGCTGCTGCCCGGCGGCTGCTATTTCCATCACGCCGATTCCTTCGCCATGATGCGCGGCGGCCATCTCGATTACTGCGTGATGGGCGGCATGCAGGTGGCGGCCAACGGCGACCTGGCGAACTGGTCGCTCGACCGCCCGGGCGAGGCGCCCGCGGTGGGCGGCGCGATGGACCTGGCGGTGGGCGCGCGCCGCGTCTACATCATGATGGAGCACAACAGCAAGAACGGCGAGCCCAAGATCGTGGAACGCTGCACCCTGCCGCTGACCGGCGCCGGCGTGGTCGACCGCATCTATACCGACCTGGCCGTCATCGACGTCACGCCGGACGGGCTGCAGGTTCGCGATATGATCGACGGTATCACCTTCGAGGAACTGCAGGCGCGCACCGGCGCGCCCTTGCGCAAAGGCTGATGCTGCCCACCCTGCCCCCGCCCGGCTACGCGGCGCCGCTGGCCGAAGAAGACCACCCCGACCGCCTGCGCGGCGACCCGGACTACATGCTCACGCTCGCGCGCGGCCTGCACGTGATCCGCGCGTTCGGCACGCGCCGCCATCCGCAGACCGCGGCCGACCTGAGCCGCCGGGCCGGCCTGCCGCGCGCCGTGGTGCAGCGCTGCCTGCACACCCTCACGCTGCTGGGTGTGGCCGAGCGGCACGGCAGGCACTATGTGCTCACGCCGCGCATCCTCAACCTGGGCTACGCCTACTTCTCTTCCACGCCCCTGGTTTCCCTGGCCCAGCCCGTGCTGGACGAGCTCAGCGCCACCGTCAACGAGACCTGCGCGCTCGCCGTGCTCGAAAGCCACGAGATCCTGTACCTGGCGCGTTCCGAGGTGCACCGCATCCTGGCCACGTCCATGGGACTGGGCAGCCGGCTGCCCGCGTACTGCACCTCCATCGGCCGCGCCGTGCTGGCGCACTTGTCCGAAGCGGCGCTGGACCGCTATTTCGCGGCGGTGGAACTCAAGCCCTATACGGAATTCACCGAAGTCAACGAGACGCGCCTGCGCGCCGAACTGGCCCGCGTGCGCGAACAGGGCTACGCGGTGGTCGACCAGGAGCTGGAGCTCAACGTACGGGCGATCTCGGTGCCGGTGCGCTCGGCCAGCGGGGCGGTCTGCGGCGCGGTGAACGTCAGCGTCAAGGCCGCGCGCGTGCCCACCCCGCGGCTGGCCGAGACATTCCTGCCTCCCATGCGCCAGGCGGTCGAGCGCATCGGCGAGCTGCTCGCGGCCTGAACGCGCCGCCTACCGCAGGCCGGTGGGTTTCCAGCGTGAAGGCGCCGCGGCGCGGCCGATGCGGTCGTTGACCGCATGCCAGGCATCGTCGGCGGGCGGAGCCTGGACGACGATGCGCGCATAGCCCTGGCTGTCCAGGTCGCGCAGCAGCGCGTAGAGCTACCTGGGCATAGCGCGCCGGATCGGCCGGCACGGCCTGCCATTGCACGCGCGGGTCGAGCGCGGCGGGCTCGGGCGTATACCCCACCACCACCACCTTGCCCTGCGACGGCAGCCCGCGTCCCTGCAGCACCTCCTGCAGGCGCGAGGGCGAAGCCAGTTCGAGCTCGGTGCGCGGCGCGTAGTGGGCCTTCAGCGTGCCGGAAGCGCGCGCGCGGCCGCGTCGGCGCGCGCACGGGTTCGCCCAGCACGGCCTCCGACTCCTGCGCCGCGGTGATGTGGCCCGGCCCGCAGCAGCACGCGCCCGCG
>NZ_LHSJ01000144.1:0-10402 GCF_001270295.1 Achromobacter sp. DMS1
TTTGCGGAGGCTCCAACCTTTGAGAGAATGGAGCCCTTATGAGCAAGCAGAACAAGTTTTCCCCGGAAGTCCGTGACCGCGCCGTGCGTCTGGTACAAGAGCATCGTGGCGAGTATCCATCGCTGTGGGCGGCCGTCGAGTCCATAGCGCCGAAGATCGGCTGCGTGCCGGCCACGCTGTTGGAATGGGTCAAGCGCAGCGAGATCGACAGCGACATGCGTGATGGCATGAGCACCAGTGAACGAGAGCGCATGAAGGCTCTGGAACGCGAGGTCAAAGAACTGCGCCGGGCCAACGAGATCCTGAAGTCGGCCAGTGCTTTTTTCGCCCAGGCGGCGCTCGACCGCGAACTGAAGAAGTAAACGCCTATATCGACCGGCACCGGGACGTCTACGGGGTCGAGCCGATCTGCAAGGTGTTGCAGGTTGCCCCATCGGCGTATCGGCGTCATGCCGCCCGCCAACGATGCCCGGAGCTGCGCAGTGCGCGCAGCCAGCGCGACGAGGGTTTGATGGCTGAGATTCGGCGTGTCTGGCAAGCCAACATGCAAGTCTACGGCGTACGCAAGGTATGGCACCAGTTGCAGCGCGAAGGCATTGCCGTGGCCCGCTGCACGGTTGAGCGCCTGATGCGTCACCTGGGTCTGCAGGGCGTGCGCCGAGGCAAGCGGGTGCGCACCACCATTGCCGACGGTTCGCAGGCATGCCCACTGGATCGCGTCAATCGCCACTTCCATGCCGACAGGCCCAATCAGTTATGGGTCTCGGACTTCACCTACGTGTCGACCTGGCAAGGCTGGCTATATGTGGCCTTCGTCATCGACGTGTTTGCCCGGCGCATCGTCGGCTGGCGCGTGAGCAACACCATGAGTACAGACTTCGTGCTCGATGCTCTGGAGCAGGCTCTGTATGACCGGCGTCCCGCCGAGTCCCTGATTCACCATTCTGATCGAGGATCGCAATACGTGTCCATCCGCTATACCGAACGCCTGGCCGAGGCAGGCATCGAGCCGTCCGTGGGCAGCCGTGGCGACAGTTACGACAATGCCCTGGCTGAAACCATTAACGGGCTGTACAAGGCCGAACTGATTCATCGCCGAGCGCCCTGGAAAACCAGGGCTGCCGTGGAATTGGCCACGTTGGAGTGGGTCGCCTGGTACAACCATCAGCGCCTGCTCGGGTCCATCGGGTATATTCCTCCTGCGCAGGCTGAAGAACGCTATCTCCGTACCAACTCTGACTCTGTGCCGATGAACGCTGTACTTTAACCAAACAGCCTCCTCGATTCCCGGGGCAATTCATGTTGAGGGTGTCGATCAGGTAAGAGACGGTCGCGTTCATTAGCGATGGACCGATCTGGCATGAGGTCGAACGCCATGGCCTACACCCCAGCTAGGACGGGGGCAATGCCAAGGGAGGCGGCCTGACGCGCCATTTGCTCCACTTTGGTCGGACGGCCGCGGCGAGGCTTCTTCTTGCTGGGATGGCTCGGGTCGGCCAGGAGTTGTTGGTCAATGAACTCGGCAACGTCTACGAGCCGGAAAACACGCTTACGGCCGATCTTGAAGGATGGGATTCGATAACGACCTTGGGAAACCAGATTGCGAATGGTCTGCGGCTGTTCGCTGGTGATCTGGCTGACCTGCTCGACAGTCAGAGTCGGGGGGTAGCTCTTGCTAAGGAAGTCAAGCGTGTTGACGGGGAAAACGGCCATTTCCGCACCTCAGGCGTAAAGGGCAGTCGTCCTGGAGGACGACGCCAATACGCGAGTTGCGGTGAGGCTCTGTAAGGCGTTGGAGGAAACAGCACTTCCTGGCAACGCCCGCAAGACTGGGCCTGATTTCGGGAGCCTAAGGGTGGTCTGTCGCGTCACCGACAGGGTTCAGTAGAGTCACTCGCATGCCCCTACACCCTGAAGCTCTTTGCCGGACGCTACCCCGGCGCTGTGTCGCATGTTCACTTTTGCCGTTCCCTTATCTCACCTTTGGGGTGGCTCAACTGCCGCGTTAGCGTCCAGTGATCCCTGAGCGGTTGAATACGCGGCAGATTTGCTTTCTTGGGACACCCACTATAAATACTCTAGGTAGCAGGGCGAAAAATTCGCCTGTCCGGAAAGCGCCAGGACACAACACCATCCTGGCCTCCCACTCATTCTGGATCACATTCGAGGCCGACAACCTCGAAGATATCGAGCCGAAGCTCAATGTCCCGGATCATAAGTCACTCTACCGTTAATAGCCAAGTATCATGAGGGTTGCGCAGAATGAGCAGCAGGACACTACATGGAATCAGGCACGAGGCCCGGTAATGCACGGGTCCAGCGCTTTCATTTGAATGCGACGGGTCGCGACTTTGCGGTCGGTGATATCCATGGCCATTTCGGTCGGCTCGATGCCGCACTGACCGCCGCTGAGTTTTCACCCGACCATGACCGATTGTTCGCCGTCGGGGACCTTGTTGATCGCGGGCCAGAGTCCGCCGATGTATTAGCGTGGCTGGAGCGCCCGTGGTTTCATGCCATTTGTGGGAATCACGATCTCATGACCTGGCGGCGGGCGATGAACAACCCGGTTCCCCAGGTCGATCATCGCCTCCATGGTGGTGAGTGGTTGGATGCATGCGATAGCGATACCCAAGCACGTATCGGTGCGTGCTTGAACGCCTTGCCGTTGGCAATTGAGGTCGAAACGCCGGGCGGTGTTGTCGGTCTGGTACATGCCGACTTTCCTTATGACGACTGGCAAGCTATCCACGGCGCTACCTTCAGTCCAGAGGACGAGGATGCATGCCTGTGGTCCATAGACCGATATCGACTGCAATATGCCCAGCCTGTTCGCAATGTTCGGGCGGTTGTCCATGGCCATATGACGCTGCGCAAGCCAGCACAGCTCGGCAATGTCTACTACATTGACACGGGTGGGTGGGATAGCGGCAAGTTCACGCTACTGGACTTGCACACGCTCAAGCCTTGGCACAGTCGCCGCTGAGAGCTGTTCAAAGGCTGCTGTTTGGCTAATAGGGGAAGGGGCTGGGTTTGTCCCAAATTTGTCCCACTCGCGGGTCAATTTTTTCGGTATTTGGGCGCATAAGCTGATCTCCCATCAGCTACCGAAAATCACCGGGCGGACCTTGTGTCGTGGCGACGGCATCAGCTGATAAGCCAATAAAATCAAGCCTGTAAAAACAAAAAAGCCTTGGAACACGTTGTGTTTCCAAGGCTTTTTCATCTGGAATTTTGGTGGAGCGGAGGAGGATCGAACTCCCGACCTTCGCATTGCGAACGCGACGCTCTCCCAGCTGAGCTACCGCCCCAAAATCAGAAGACCGCAACTATACATGAAATCCGGATGCGTGTGCAACTGGACTCGAATTTTTTTCTACGCGAACTGCAGCGTTGCGACGACGGGGGCGTGGTCGGAGGGTTGTTCGTTGCGGCGGGGGTCTTTGTCGATGACGCAGGCGATGCAGCGCTTGGCCAGGGGCTCGGAGAGCAGGACGTGGTCGATGCGCAGGCCGGCGTTGCGGCGGAACGCGAATTGGCGGTAGTCCCACCAGCTGAAGGATTTCTCGGGCTGCTCGAAGAGGCGGAAGGAGTCGGTCAGGCCGAGATCGAGCAGGGCGCGGAAGGCGTGGCGCTCGGGCTCGGAGACGAGCACCTGGCCTTCCCATTTTTCGGGGTTGTGCACGTCTTCGTCGGCGGGAGCGACGTTGTAGTCGCCCAGCACGGCCAGGCGCGGGTGCTGTTCGAGTTCGCTGGCGAGCCAGTCGCGCATGGCCTGGAACCATTCGAGCTTGTAGGCGTACTTGTCGGAGCCGATGGCTTGGCCGTTGGGACAGTAGGCGCAGACCACGCGCAGGTCGCCGTCGGGGCTGGGCAGGGTGAGGGCGAGCACGCGCTGCTGCGGGTCTTCGAAGCCGGGGATGTTGCGCACCATGGCCTGGCCCGGCTCGCGCGACAGGATCGCCACGCCGTTATAGGTTTTCTGGCCCGCCCACACGGCGTGGTAGCCGGCTTCGGTGAACGCCGCCTGGGGGAACTTGTCGTCGGGAAGCTTGAGCTCCTGGACGCAGAGCACGTCCACCGGGTTCGCGTCGAGCCAGGCGAGCACCTGGGGCAGGCGTACGTTGAGGGAGTTGACGTTCCAGGTGGCTAACTTCATGGTTTCGGCAGATCGTTATGGAGGCGCGGGCCCGCGGACGGCCCGGCGGTGGTTCTTATGGTGCCATGGCGGGCTTGCCGTGGCGGACGATGGCACATGATACCGTGGCCCCGCGCAGGGGCGAGGCGCGCCGCCGCTGCGTCCCCAGGAACGGCGCGCCGCCGCCGCGAATGCCGTGAAATCCGCCCGGTTACATGTTTTTCCGCAAGCGCGCCGGGCGGGGAGTCAAATATCGCTTGACTCGTCCGGTCCCGGGCCTCATAGTGCCCGCAGATCTTCAAGAGTAGCGATTCCGTTCGGTTGTGTGCGAATTGCAGAGTGCGCCATCATTGTCCATATCCTTCCTTGATCGTCTCGTTCCGGACACGTGTCCGTCTTTCATCAAGGAATATCCATGCAAACAGGCATCGTAAAGTGGTTCAACGCTGACAAGGGTTTTGGTTTCATTACCCCTGAAGATGGCGGCAAAGATCTTTTCGCCCATTTCTCCGAAATCCAGGGCAACGGCTACAAAGAGCTGCGCGAAAACCAGCGCGTGAGCTACATCGCCGGCCAGGGCGCCAAGGGCCCCCAAGCCACCAAGATCACGCCGCTGTAAATATCGGCGGCTTACCCGGCTGCCGCGCCATGCGGCAGCCCATGCAGACAAGCCCTCGCAAGAGGGCTTGTTTGTTTCCGCGCCGGGAAACGGCGGCGGGGCGGCGATGCCGCCGTTAGTGATACTCCCTATTGTTGAGGAATCTGGCCGGCGTATTTTGGCGTTTCCAAATAAGGCCTGGTTTTTGCGCAGGAGGGGCGGTGGCGGGGGAGCGCGCCGTTACCCGAGGGGAGCGCCATGTCAATGGAAATACGCAGGCTCGACGATGTGCTTGCCCGTTCGGATACGGGCGAGCTGTTTCGCATCGAGCGGTTCCGGGTGGGACGCCGCACCCAGGAGGGCGTCGTGCCCGACTATGTGTTTCGCCTGACCTCCGGGGAGCGGCTGACGCGGGAATCCGACCGCATCTACCGCCGCGCGGGCGGGGAAAGGCTGGTCGAGCTGGAGCGGCGGCAAGTGCCTGGATGACGCGTGCGGCGTGTGGCGCCGGCGCGAATTTCATGCGCGGGGGCCGATTCTCGCTGTAGGATGCGCAATCCGGCCGCATGGCGGCCGCGGCGCGCATTGGGCGGCGGAGGACTCGCGGATTGAAGGGCACGCGCATCACCCTGGTCTACCTCATCGTGGCGCTGGCCGTCCTGAGCGCCGGCATTGCGTTTTCCAATGCCTTGTTCGCGGCGTACCGGGCCCAGAAGGAGCTGCTGGTCGCGAGCACGCTGGAGTCGAACCTGGCCTATGCGGAAAAGCTGGCCGAGGTCGTGGACCTCTATATGGAATCCATCGAGCGCCAGTTGACCGTGAGCGCTCGCCGGATCCCCGCCATCATGGATTCGCCCGCGGCGTTGCAGGACGAGGCTGCGCGCGTGGCGCAGCAGTCCGACGGCCTGGCAGGGGTGCTCATCGTGGACCGCGACAACAAGGTGCTGGCCCAGGCCGCCGCGGACCCCTCGCTGCCGCAGGAGCGCTGGGATCTGAGCGGGGCGGATCTGCGCGCGCGCGAGGAGCGCGGCAACGTGACCGCGCCCTATCTGTGCGCGGGGCGCCTGACGGTGGCGGTTACCGAGCCCGTGCGCGACGCGCAGGGCAACTACCTGGGTCTGGTCGCGGGGGCGATCTTCCTGCAGCGCGATACCGAGGTGGACAAGCTGCTGAGCCAGCATTTCCATCGCGACGGCTCATACAGCTACGTCATCGACGCCTCGGGCCAGGTTTTGTACCGGCAGGAGAGCGAGCGCGGCGAACTGCGCGCGCGCAACCATACCGTGGTGCGCGCGCTCAAGGAAGGCGGGGGCGCCGAGGGCAGGGTGGTGCGGGCCGATGGCGAGGACATGCTGGCCGCCTACGCGCCCATGAGGCATGGCGGCTGGGGCATCGTGGTGCAGCGGCCGCTGTCCGTGACGCTGCGCGGCCTGATGTGGACCATATTTCTCTATTCCATCCCGGCGGCGCTGGTGTGCATTGTGCTCATCGCGCTGATGGGGTATGGCATCGCCAAGCCGCTTTCGACGCTGGCGCGAGCGGTGCGCGAGCTCGATTGCGGGCGGGGCGAGCCCATCTTGCGGTCGGTGCGCGCCTGGTATTTCGAGGCGGACCAGTTGCGCCAGGCGGTGCGCGCCACCCTGGAGCAGCATCAGCGCCGGATCGGCGAGCTGAACGCCGAGACGCTGACCGATCCCATGACCGGGCTGCTTAACCGCCGGGGTCTGGCCCATGCCCTGGAACGGGCAAGCGGGCGGGCCTTCGCGGTGCTGGCGCTGGACCTGGACCATTTCAAGCGGGTCAACGATACCTACGGCCATGCCGCCGGCGACCGCGTGCTGGTCGAGCTGGCCACGATCATGCGCGCCCAGGTGCGGCGCGAGGATGCGCCTTGCCGGATCGGCGGCGAGGAATTCCTGGTGGTGATGCCGGGCGCGACGGCCAAGGCGGCGCTCGCCGTGGCCGAGCGCATCCGCGCGGCCACGGCCAAGCGCGAGATGCCGGGCGGAGTGGGCCGCATCACGATTTCGATCGGCGTGGCCCGCTGTCCGGACGATGCGCCCGATGCGGAAACGGCGCTGGAGCGCGCCGACCAGGCGCTCTACCGGGCCAAGAGGGGCGGCCGCAACCGCGTGGTGGCGTGGTCGGTGTCCGACACGGACGCGAAGCTCGGCGCGGCGCCGGCCCGCCATACGCCGCCGGATTCCGCCCCCTGACGGGGCGCAGGGGAAGCAGGAGCTTCGGCGCCGTTGCGCGCTTCGCGCGGCGGAACAGGCGTCAGGTTTCGGAGCCGCTGTTGAGCATGCGGCTGCGGGCTTTTTCGATGTGGGCGCGCATGACGTTGCGCGCGCCCTCCGCGTCCTGGTCGCGGATGAGCCGGTAGATGTGGCGGTGTTCCTCTATGGCGGCTCGGGTGCGCTTCCAGGGCTGGATGTGCACCAGGTGGCGCATGAGGTTCACGGCATGGCTTACGTCGTATTCCAGCGACTTGAGCACCTGCACGAAGCGCTGGTTGCCGGTGGCGGCCGCGATCGCGCGGTGGAAGCCGTAGTCGTGGTGGTGCGCGATGGCGCCGCTGGCGTCGGCTTCTTCGTAGCCGGTCAGCATGCGGTCCATGTCGCGCAGGTCGGCGTCGGTGCGGCGCAGGGCGGCGAGATAGGCGCATTCCGGCTCGATGACGCGGCGCAGTTCCAGCCCTTCCAGGATGTGGCTGACCCGCTTGGCGGGGTCCATGGCGGGCAGGCCGCCCATGAGGTCGGGCTTGGCGCGGACGTAGCTGCCGGAGCCGCGCCGCGATTCCACGAGCTGGTCTTCGCGCAGGCGGTCCAGCGCCTGGCGCACGACCGGGCGCGACACCTCGAAAAGGGCGGCCAGTTCCATTTCGGAGGGCAGCCGGCCGCCGGGGGCGATCTTGCCGGTGGCAATGGCATAGAACAGGCTTTCGTACACGCGTTCGGCGAAGCGTTCGGCGCGCACGTAACCCAGGCCGGAAGCCACTTCGGCCAGCACGTCCAGGTCGGGGCGGGGCCGCGCGGCGTCGTCGGCCGGACCGGCGGCGGCAGGCGTTGCCAGGGAATTCATGGGCGCCGTCCTGCGGGGAGGCTATCGGTCAGGCTGTCAATCATGGTGACAAACGATCGGTGCAAGAAATCGGTACCGGTTTCAGGGTAAACCCGTATTTTTATGCAGATAACGGCGGGGTTCGGGTGTAAAGCTGTTAGTGCAATTGACAAGTCGGAGGGCGCTCCCGTACTTTGTCTGCCAGAACCAGACAGACAAGAACCGGCGCGTTCCGCCGGCCATGCCCGCGCCGTCCGGCCCTGGCATGCGGAGACACTTTCCATTTCCGGCCGCATGGCCGCCACTTTACCCCGCGCATACCGTGAGCCATAAGAACTTTATCGCCAATGAATGGGTGGCTGCCGCCACCGGAGAAACCATCGACGTCCTGAACCCCTCGGACGGCCAGCCCTTTGACGCTATCGCCCGCTCGGGCGAGGAAGACGTGAACCGCGCCGTGCGGGCCGCGCGCGCCGCTTTCGAGGGCGAGTGGGGCCAGATGGCCCCGGCCGCGCGCAGCCGGCTGCTGATGCGCCTGGCTTTCGCGCTGATCGACCGGCAGGAGGAGCTGGCGCAGATCGAGTCCGCCGACACCGGCAAGCCCATCAAGCAGGCCCGCGCCGACGCCGCCGCCGTCGCCCGCTACTTCGAGTTCTACGCCGGCGCGGTAGACAAGCTGCACGGCGAAACCATTCCCTATACGCCGGGCTTTACCGTGCTGACCGTGCGCGAGCCGCATGGCGTCACCGGGCATATCGTGCCCTGGAATTATCCGCTGCAGATCTTCGGCCGCAGCGTGGGCGCGGCCCTGGCGGCGGGCAACGCCTGCGTGGTGAAGCCGGCCGAAGACGCCTGCCTGTCGCTGCTCAAGGTGGCGGAGATCGCCGCCGAGACGGGGCTGCCTCCCGGCGCGCTGAATATCTGCACGGGCTACGGCCACGAAGCCGGCGCGGCCCTGTCCGCCCATCCCGGCATCGACCACATTTCCTTCACCGGCTCGCCCCAGACGGGCAAGCTGGTGGCCCATGCCGCCGCCGAGAACCACGTGCCGGTCACGCTCGAACTGGGCGGGAAGTCGCCCCAGATCGTGTTCGACGACGCGGACCTGGATGCGGCCATGCCGGTGCTGGTGGCCGCCATCATCCAGAACGCGGGCCAGACCTGCTCGGCGGGCAGCCGGGTGCTGGTGCAGCGCGGCGTGTACGAAACCGTCATCAAGCGCCTGTCGGACGCATTCGCCGCCACGGTGACCGGCCCGGCCGCCCAGGACCTGGACGTGGGCCCGCTCATCAACGCGCGCCAGCAGGATCGCGTGCGCGGTTTCCTGTCCGAGGCCGAATCGCAGGGCATGAAGGTGGCCGCGCGCGGCCAATTGAAGGACGGCGCGCCCGCCGGCGGGTTCTACCAGCCGCCGGTGCTGTTCCGCGACGTGCCCTGGCAGAGCCGCCTGGCCCAGGAAGAGGTCTTTGGCCCGGTGCTGGCGGCCATTCCGTTCGACACCGAGGAGCAGGCGCTGGAGATCGCCAACGGCACGCTGTACGGTCTGGTGGCGGGAGTCTGGACGCGCGACGGCGCGCGCCAGTTGCGCCTGGCACGCAAGCTGCGCGCCGGGCAGGTGTTCGTCAACAACTACGGCGCGGGCGGCGGCGTGGAGCTGCCTTTCGGCGGCTCGCGGCAATCGGGCTACGGCCGCGAGAAGGGCTTCGAGGCGCTGTACGGCTTCACCACGCTCAAGACCATCGCGGTGCGCCACTGAACGCGGCGGCGGATCCCCGGACGGCGCGGCCGGCTGGCAAAATATCGGTTACCGTTGATGTTTTGCCTGCGGGGCGCGCCGCCCCGCATTCAGGATCCGTATGTTCACAGGTATTGTTCAAGGCACCGCCGCCATTGCGGGCATCGCCGACCGCGAGGGCCTGCGCACCTTCACGCTGGATTTTCCGCCGGGCTTCTGCGCCGACCTGGCCGTGGGCGCCAGCGTGTCCACCGACGGCGTCTGCCTCACGGTAACTGAAATCCTGGGGCCGGACCGCGCCACTTTCGATGTCATGCTGCAAAGCCTGGCCATCACCACGCTGGGCGCCTACCGGAAAGGCGGCCGCGTCAACGTGGAGCGGGCGGCCAAGGACGGCGCCGAAATCGGCGGCCACCCTTTGTCGGGCCACGTGGATTTCACCTCGCGCGTCCTGGAGGTGGACGCGTCCGACACCAACTGCCGCATGCGCTTCGACATTCCCGAGGCGTTTCGCAAATACGTTTTCGCCAAGGGCTACATCGCCATCAACGGGGCCAGCCTGACCGTGTCCGAGGTGAACCGCGCCGAGGGCTGGTTCGAGGTGTGGCTCATTCCGGAAACCCGGCGCATGACCGTCTTCGAGGACAAGCGGCCGGGCGATCTGGTGAACATCGAAATCGAGCGCGGCACGCAGGTCATGGTGGACACCGTGCGCGAGGCCGTGCAGGAAAGCCTGGGGCGCCTGCAGCCGGTGCTGGAAGCCATCCTGAAGGAAAAGGGGCTGGCGCTGGAAGACTTCGCGAGCCCCCGGCCCAAGGGCTGATTTTTCCGGTTTCCGGACGGCGGCGCGGGCCGCGGCAGTTCGCCGCGG
>NZ_LHSJ01000145.1:0-10347 GCF_001270295.1 Achromobacter sp. DMS1
GCCGGGCTTGGGGCCGGGCCGGGGCTTGGCGGCCTTGGCGGCGGCTGGCCGCCTCGTCGGCGCGGGGCGCTTTCTCGGCCGGCGCGGGCGCGGCCGGGGCCGGGCGCTGCGCGAACCATTCGTCATAACCGCCCACGTAATCGCGCCAGCGGCCTTCGCCTTCCCAGGCGATGGTCTGCGTGACCACATTGTTCAGGAAGGCGCGGTCGTGGCTGACCAGCAGCACGGTGCCGGCGTATTCCTGCAGCAGCTCTTCGAGCAGTTCCAGGGTTTCGATGTCGAGGTCGTTGGTGGGTTCGTCCAGCACCAGCACGTTCGCGGGGCGGGCGAAGAGCCGGGCCAGCAGCAGGCGGGCGCGCTCGCCGCCCGACAGGCTGCGCACCGGCGAGCCGGCGCGCGCGGGCGAGAACAGAAAGTCGCCCAGGTAGCTCATGACGTGCTTGCGCGCGCCGCCGATCTCCACCCATTCGCTGCCGGGGTTGATGATGTCCACCAGCGCGGCGTCTTCGTCGAGCTGGGCGCGCATCTGGTCGAAATAGGCCACCGAGACATTGGTGCCGAGGCGGGTGGCGCCGCTGTCGGGCTGCAGCTCGCCCAGGATCAGCTTGAGCAGCGTGGTTTTGCCCGCGCCGTTGGGGCCGATGATGCCGATGCGGTCGCCGCGCAGGATGGTGGTGGAGTAGTCGTTCACTACGATCTTGTCGCCGAAGCGCTTGCTGACGTGGTCCAGCTCGGCCACCAGCTTGCCGGAACGCTGGCCTTCGGCCAGCGCCAGCGAGACGTTGCCCACGCGTTCGCGGCGCTCGGCGCGCTCCACGCGCAGCCGCTCCAGCCGGCGCACCCGTCCTTCGTTGCGGGTACGGCGCGCTTCCACGCCCTTGCGTATCCAGACTTCTTCCTGGGCCAGCAGCTTGTCGAACCGCGCCTGCTCCAGGCGTTCGGATTCCAGCCACTGGGCTTTGCGTTCCTGCCATTGCGTGAAATTGCCAGGAAAGCTGAGCAGTCGCCCGCGGTCGAGCTCGACGATGCGGGTGGCGATGGCGTCCAGGAACCGGCGGTCGTGCGTAATGATGACGGCCGCGCCGCGCCAGGCGCGCAGCATGTCCTCGAGCCAGGCGATGCCTTCGAAATCCAGGTGGTTGGTAGGTTCGTCCAGCAGCAGCAGGTCGGGCTCGTCCACCAGTGCGCGTGCCAGGGCCACGCGCTTGCGCGTGCCGCCCGACAGGCCGGCGATCTGCGCGTCGGCCGGCAGGCCGAGCTTTTCGAGCGTGGCGCGCACGCGGGAGGGGCGCTGCCAGTCTTCGTGTTCGGCGCCGGTGTTGCACACGACGTCGAAGACCGTGGCGTTTTCGTCCAGCTCGGGTTCCTGTTCGACCGTGGCCACGCGCAGGCCCGAGGCGCGCGAGATGTCGCCGTCGTCGGGCTGGGTGCGGCCGTCGAGCAGCTTGAGCAGCGAAGACTTGCCGGCGCCGTTGCGGCCGATGAGGCCGATGCGTTCGCCTTCCTGGATGGAGAAGTCGGCATGGTCCAGCAGGGGATGGTGCCCGTAGGCGAGCTGGACGTCGGTGAGGGTGATGAGGGTTGCGAGCGCCATGGGAATCGGAAATCTGCTTTTTTGCGTGTCAGCGCGTATTGTCGCAGGAAGGCACGGCTGTCCGGCCGGCGCGGGTCCATCGAGGGCCGCGCCGCGCGCGCAGGGGGAGGGATCTCATGGGGCCGCATCGGGCCGGATCGCATGCGGGGACGGGCCGGGATGCTGTACTACAATGGCAGCCGCAAGGCGGGTCGGGCAATCGCGGGGGAGAAATTCCCTCGAGGAAGGTCCGGACTCCACAGGGCAGGATAGCGGCTAACGGCCGTCCGGCGGCGCTTTCGGGCGTCGCCGAGGAACAGGGCCACAGAGACGAGTCTGCGGGGCGGGCGCGCATCGCGCGCACAGGTACGGCCATCTCCGTATCGCGCCGGCCGGCGACGGCGGGCGGCATCGCAGGGTGAAACGCGGCAACCTCTATCCGGAGCAACATCAAATAGGCATGCGCACGGCCTTCGGGCCGGAAAGGGCGGCTCGTCCGAGCATGCGGGTAGATGGCTACAGCGGCTCAGCAATGATCCGCGCAGAGGAATGATTGCCCGCCGGGGAAACCCGGCGTACAGAATCCGGCCTATAGACCCGTCTTGTCACCGTTTTTGCCCGGACGGCATTTCCGGCCGGCGCGGATGGCGTCCGGATGCCATCCGCCGGTCCGCCAGCCGCAAACTCCCCATGCTGCCGGACTAAATCCTCGCGCCCAAGGCGAGACGAGTCCCGCATTAGCGCCTACTTCTGAAGAAGGACTTTTAGAGTGTGACGCAACCTCCTGATTTATTGGGAGGTTTTTCTTTTTTGCCTTTTACAAATTGCTCTAAGTCCTTGTTGTGATTGAAAAAATTGCAACCGCGCGCTTGACCGCCCCTGCCCCTTCCCGTAGAGTGGAAAAAAGTAGGAAATTGTGCAATTAAGTGGGGTAAAAGTGGTGTTTCAGGGAAGCAGCGCGCTCACGCTGGATGCCAAGGGTCGGATCTCCATTCCGACCCGGCATCGTGACGCGCTCATCGCGCAGGCCGAAGGCCGCCTGACCCTGACCCGCCACCCCGACGGCTGTCTGCTGGTCTACCCGCGGCCGGAATGGGAAAAGAAGCGCGAGCAGATCGCCGCGTTTCCCATGTCGGCGCGCGCGCTGCAGCGGCTGTTGCTCGGCAATGCTCAGGACGTGGAACTGGACAGTTCGGCCGTGTGCTGATCGCTCCTGAACTGCGCAACGCTTCCGGTATGACGCGCGACGTGATGCTGCTCGGCATGGGCTCTCACTTCGAGCTGTGGGATGCCGCTACCCTGGCCAGCCGCGAGGCCGAGGACCTGGCCAAGGGGATGCCGGACGTGTTGAACCAGTTTTCGTTCTGAAACAGCTTATGGAATTCGAACACCGGCCCGTCCTGCTGGAGCCGACGGTGGACGCCTTGTTGCTGCCGGAGTTCGGCGGCAAGGGCGCGAGCCGCGCGCAGCCCCGGCAGGCGAGCGATGCCGCACGGCGCGCCGAGGAAGGCGTGTTCGTGGACGGCACGTTCGGGCGGGGCGGGCACAGCCGCGAGCTGCTGGGCCGGCTCGGGCCGCGCGCCCGGCTGGTGGTGTTCGACAAGGATCCCCAGGCGATCGCCGCGGCCCGCGAACTGGCCGCCCGGGATGCCAGGGTGACGGTGGTGCATGGCGGATTTGCCACCATGGCCGAAGAGTTGGCGCAGCGCGGCATCGAGCGGATCGATGGCGTGATGCTGGATCTGGGGGTGTCGTCGCCTCAGATCGACGATGCCGGGCGGGGCTTTTCCTTCATGAAGGACGGCCCCCTCGACATGAGGATGGACACCACTCGTGGACCCACGGTGGCGGAATGGCTGGCGCAAGCCAGCGTGGATGAGATGCGGGAGGTCATAGCAGATTATGGCGAAGAACGGTTTGCTTTTCAGGTTGCAAAGGCGATTGCTGCTCGCCGCGCAACAAGGCCGCTGCGCTCCACGCTCGAGCTTGCCGAGTGCGTCGCCGGCGCCGTCCGCACTCGCGAAAAGGGCCAGCATCCGGCAACACGCACCTTTCAGGCTCTACGGATTTACATCAATCGGGAACTCGAAGAGCTCGCGCGCACCCTCGCGTCAGCTCTAGACCTGCTCGCCCCGGGGGGAAGGTTGGCGGTGATCAGTTTTCATTCGCTTGAAGACCGCATGGTCAAGCAGTGCATCGCGGCGGCGGCCAGGCCGGCTGCCGCGCATGCGCGCCTGCCCCTGCGCGAAAGCGAAATGCCCCAGCCCGTGCTGCGCTCCCTCGGGCGCGTGGTGGCCGACGACGCAGAAGTCGCCGGCAATGCGCGCGCGCGTTCGGCGGTCTTGCGCGCGGCCGAACGCACCGACGCCCCGCTGCCGCCGGAAGGCGCGCCGCGTTCGTGAAAACCGGCGCGCTGCCCGGCAGCGATGCTTCCGCCCCGCGCCGGGGCAAGGGAGGGCGCCGCTGATGGGTCGTCTCAACCTGATCGTGGCCGCCCTGCTGATGCTGTCGGCCATTTCCCTGGTGACCAGCCGCTACCAGTCGCGCCAGCTCTTCATCGAGCTGGGCCGCGACCAGGCCCAGGCGCGCGACCTCGAAGTCAACTGGCGCCGCCTCCAGCTCGAGCGCGCCGAATATGCGCGCAACGCCCGCGTGGACGCCATCGCCCGCGACGGCCTGAAGATGATTTCCATCGTTCCGGACCGCACGCTCTATATCAATCAGGCGCAGGCGAGCCAGCCGGCGGCGCCCGCTCCGGCCGGAGGCGCGCAATGAAGCGCGTGCCTTTCTTCGACAATCCCGTGCTGCGCGGGCAGCTTCCCGCCTGGCGCGCGCGCCTGGTGCTGATCCTGCTGTTCTGCGGATTCGTCGTGCTGGCCGGCCGGGCGCTGTTCCTCCAGGGGCTGTCCACCGAGTTCCTGCAGCAGCAGGGCGAGCGCCGCTACGAACGCACTCTGACCCTGGCCGCCACGCGCGGCAAGATCCTGGACCGTAACGGCGTGGTGCTCGCCTCCAGCGTGCCGGCGCGCGCCATCTGGGCCATTCCCGAGGATGCCAAGCAGGCCACGCCCGCCCAGCTCGACGCGCTTGCCAAGCTGCTGGAAATGCCGGCGGCCGACCTGCGCCATCGCCTGGTGGACGAGGACAAGAACTTCGTCTACCTGAAGCGCCAGGTGGCCATGGACGTGGCCGACAAGATCAAGCAGATGAACCTGCCCGGCATACACCAGCTTGCCGAAACCCGCCGCTACTATCCTGACGGCGACGTGATGGCCCACGTGATCGGGTTCAACAGCATCGAGGACCAGGGCCAGGAAGGCGTCGAGCTGGCGTTCAACCAGCAACTGTCGGGCCGCCCCGGCAGCCGCCGCGTCATCAAGGACCGGCTCGGCCGGGTCATCGAGGACGTGCGCGCCGTCACGCCGCCCGTGGACGGGCGCGACCTGCGCCTGTCCATCGACACGCGCCTGCAGTATCTCGTGTTCAAGGAGCTGAAGGACGCGATGGAAAAGCACCAGGCCAAGGGCGCGACCGCCGTGGTGCTGGACGTGCACACGGGCGAGATCCTGGCGCTGGCCAACGTGCCCACCTTCGACCCGAACAACCGCGACACTTTCCACGGCGTCAACCTGCGCAACCAGGCCATCACGGACACGTTCGAGCCGGGCTCCATCATGAAGCCCTTTACCGCGGCGTTGGCGCTGGACCTGGGCCGCATCACCACGAATACGCTGTTCGAAACCGGCAACGGCCGCTTCGTCTACCAGGGCAGCACCATCAGCGATGTGAGCCGCAACGGCACGCTGGACGTGGCGGGCGTGCTGCGCAAGTCCAGCAACATCGGCATGACCATGATTTCCGAAAAGCTGGAGTCCCGCGAGATGTGGGACCGCTTCACGGAGCTGGGCCTGGGCCAGGCGCCCCAGATCGGCTTTCCCGGCGCGGCGCCCGGCCGCCTGCGGCCCTGGGACCGCTGGCGCCTGATCGAAAAGGCCACCATGGCCTACGGCTACGGCCTGTCCGTCTCGCTGCTGCAGGTGGCTCGCGCCTACACGGTGTTCGCGCGCAACGGCGACATGGTGTCGCTTACGCTGGTCAAGCGCGACAGCGATCCCACCAGCGTGAAGGTCTATTCGCCCAAGACGGCGGCGATGGTGCGCGGCATGCTCGAGGCGGCCGCCGGCCCCGAGGGCACGAAGGCCGCGATGGTGCAGGGCTACCGCGTGGCGGGCAAGAGCGGCACCGCGCGCAAGATCGTGGACGGCAAGTACAGCACCCATCGGTATCGCAGTTCCTATGTCGGTTTTGCGCCGGTGTCCGATCCCCGCATCGTGGTGGCCGTGTCGGTCGACGAACCCACGGTGGGCGGCTATTACGGCGGCGCGATCGCGGCGCCGGTGTTCTCCCGCATCGTCGGGGGCAGTCTCAGATTGATGGGGGTGCGTCCCGACGCGCCCTTCGAATCCACTATCGTTGCCGGAATCAAGGAGCCAGGCAGATGAGCGCCCGGGGCTTGCGCTTTCCCCCCGCCGCCACGGCCGCCGAGGTCGTGGCGTGGTTGCATGGACGGGTCGCGCTTACCGCCGACCTGCGGCTGGACTCGCGCGACATCGCGCCGGGAGACGTCTTCGTGGCCTGCCCGGGCCTGTCCAGCGATGGGCGCCTCTATATAGACCAGGCCCTGGCCCAGGGGGCCGCCGCCGTGCTGGTCGAGGCCGGAGATGGCGAATCCGTGCCGTTGCCCGAGGCTGCGGCGCCGGTCGCCCTGCCCGTGCGCGGGCTGCGCGGACTGCTGGGCGAACTGGGCGACGCCTGGTACGGGCGGCCGTCGTCCGGGCTGGCCGTGGTCGCCGTCACCGGCACCAACGGCAAGACTTCGTGCGTGCAGTGGATCGCCCATGCGCTGAGCCGCAATGGCAAGCCCTGCGGCACCATCGGCACGCTGGGCGCCGTGCTGCCCGACGGTACGGCGCTGGGCGGCAACTTGACCACGCCTGACGTGCTGACCGTGCACCGCCTGTTGGCCGCGATGCGCGATGCCGGAGCGAAGGCGGTGGCCATGGAGGCTTCGTCCATCGGCATCGAACAGGGCCGCATGGACGGCGTGCGCGTGGCGCTCGCGGCCTTCACCAACCTGACGCGCGACCATCTCGACTATCACGGCACGATGGAGCGCTACGAGGCGGCCAAGGCCCGGCTGTTCCGCTGGCCCGGGCTGGGCGCCGCCGTGATCAACGCGGACGACGAGGCCGGCCGCCGGCTGCTGGCCGCGCTGCCGGCCGAGTTGGCCATGGGCTATAGCCTGGACGAAGCCCCCGGCGTGCCCGCGGCCATGCGCGCGCGCGGCCTGCAGGCCACGGCGCAGGGGCAGGTGTTCACCCTGGTGTCCCCGCATGGCGAGGCGCAGATCGTCACGCGCCTGCTGGGGCCGCACAACGTGTCCAATCTGCTGCTCGTGGCCGGCGTGCTGTACGAGCTGGGACTGCCCTTCGCGCAGATCGCCCGCGAGCTGGCCGCCACCGATCCGGTGGACGGGCGGCTGCAGGCCGTCGAGCCGCTGCTGCCGCCGGGCTCGGGCCCCTGCCCGCTCGTGGTGGTGGACTATTCGCATACGCCCGATTCGCTGTCGCGCGCGCTGGCCGCGCTGCGCCCGGTGGCGCAGACGCGCGGCGGCCGCCTGGTCTGCCTCTTCGGCTGCGGCGGCGAGCGCGATCCGGGCAAGCGTCCGGTCATGGGGCGCATCGCGGCCGAGCTGGCCGACCGTGTCATCGTGACCAGCGACAACCCGCGCAGCGAGTCCCCGGACGCCATCATCGCGCAGATCATGGCGGGGCTGCCCGCTTCGGCCCAGGCCGAGGTCCAGCCGGACCGCGCCCTGGCCATCGCGGGAGCCGTGTGGCGCAGCGCGCCGGAAGACGTGGTGCTGCTGGCCGGCAAGGGACACGAAACCTACCAGGACATCGGCGGACGCAAGCTGCCTTTCGACGACCGCGAATGGGCGCGCCTGGCGCTGGTGCTGCCGCATGCCGCGGGCGTGTCCACCGACACGCGCAGCCTGTCGCAGGGCCAGCTGTTCGTCGCGTTGGCGGGCGAGAACTTCGACGCGCACGACTATCTGGACCAGGCGGCGGCTCGCGGCGCCTGCGCGGCCGTGGTCGCGCGCCGCATGCCGGGCGTGCCGCTGCCGCAGATTCTGCTGGGCGACACGCGTGCCGCGCTGATGCGCATGGGGGCGGCCTGGCGCGCCCGCTACCGGCTGCCCGTGGTGGCCGTGACGGGCAGCAACGGCAAGACCACCACCAAGGAAATGATCGCGGCCATGCTGGCGGCCTGGCAGGGGCCGGAGGCCAGCCTGGCGACCGCGGGCAACCTGAACAACGACATCGGCGTGCCGCTGACGCTGCTGCGCCTCGATGCCCGCCACCGCGCCGCCGTATTCGAGCTGGGCATGAACCATCCCGGCGAGATCGCGCAACTTGCAGCCATCGCGGCGCCCACGGTGGCGCTGGTCACCAATGCGCAGCGCGAGCACCAGGAATTCATGCATAGCGTGGAGGCGGTGGCGCGCGAGAATGGCGCCTGCATCGCGGCGCTGCCGGACGACGGCGTGGCGGTCTATCCGGGCGACGAGCCGTATTCGCCGATCTGGGCCGCGCTGGCCGAGCCGCGCCGGGCGCTGCGCTTTGGCCTGCAGCCCGGGCTGGACGTGTATGCCGAGCAGATCGAGGCCGGCGTCGAGGGCACCCGCTGTCGCGTCGTCACGCCGCTGGGCATGGCCGATCTGTCCCTGCCGGTGCCGGGCCTGCACAACCTGCGCAACGCGCTGGCCGCCATCGCCAGCGCCATTGCCGCCGGCGCGCCGCTGGAGACGGCGGTGCGCGCACTGGCCGCTTTCGCCCCGGTTTCGGGCCGGATGCAGCGCAAGACAATGCGTGACGGAACATTACTTATCGATGACACCTACAATGCGAACCCTGACTCCGTTCGCGCGGCCATCGATGTCCTGGCCCGCATGCCTGGCACCCGCGTGCTGGTGCTGGGCGACATGGGCGAAGTCGGAGACAACGGCCCCGCCATGCACGAGGAGGTGGGGCGCTATGCGCGCGAGCAGGGGCTCGACGCGCTGTTCACGCTGGGCGAGGCCAGCCGGGCGGCGGCCGCCGCCTACGGCGCAGGCGCGCGCGCCTGCGCATCGGTTGACGAAGTAGTTGCCGCAATGCGCGGCATGCGCCCGTCCTGCGTATTGGTAAAGGGTTCGCGCTTTATGCGCATGGAGCGGGTAGTGAAGGTTTTTGCTTCTTTTGACGACGCGGCGCCCCAGGGGGAAGGAGAGCAGCATGCTGCTTGAGATCGCCCGGCTGCTTTCCGACGATGTGCGCGCCCTGGGCGTGTTCGAATACATCACGCTGCGCGCCGTGCTGGCGTGCGCCACGGCGCTGCTGATCGGCCTGATGGCCGGCCCGCGCGTGATCCGCAAGCTGACCGAGATGAAGATCGGCCAGGCGGTGCGCGCCTACGGCCCCGAATCGCACCTGGTCAAGACGGGCACGCCCACCATGGGCGGCGCGCTGATCCTGATTTCCATCGCCATCAGCACGCTGTTCTGGGCCGACTGGACCAACCGTTTCGTGTGGGTCGTGCTGCTCGTCACCTTCGGCTTCGGCTGGATCGGCTGGATGGACGATTACCGCAAGGTGGTCTATCGCGACCCCGAGGGCATGCCCGCGCGCCAGAAGTTCTTCTGGCAGGCCACCATCGGGCTGGTGGCCGCGGTGTACCTGGCGTTCGCGGTTTCCGCGCCGGCCAATGCCGAGCTGTGGCCGCTCTTCAAGAGCTGGGTGGCCAGCGGCTTCACCATGCCGCTGCCCACGCGCGCCGACCTGATCGTGCCGTTCTTCAAGTCGGTGAGCTATCCGCTGGGCGTGCTGGGATTCGTGGCGCTGACCTGGGCCGTGATCGTGGGCACCAGCAACGCCGTCAACCTCACGGACGGGCTGGACGGCCTGGCCATCATGCCCACCGTCATGGTGGGCAGCGCCCTGGGCATCTTCGCCTACGTGGTGGGCCGGGTCGACTATTCCAAATACCTGCTCTTTCCGTACATTCCCGGCGCGTCGGAACTCATGGTGCTGTGCGCGGCCATCGGCGGCGCGGGGCTGGCCTTTCTCTGGTTCAACGCCTACCCGGCGCAGGTGTTCATGGGCGACGTGGGCGCGCTGGCCCTGGGCGGTGCGCTGGGCACGATCGCGGTCATCGTGCGCCAGGAAATCGTGCTCTTCATCATGGGCGGCGTGTTCGTGGTCGAGACCCTGTCCGTGATGATGCAGGTGACGTGGTTCAAGTACACCAAGCGCCGCTACGGAACCGGCAGGCGCATTTTCCGCATGGCCCCGCTGCATCACCATTTCGAAGTGGGCGGCTGGAAGGAGACCCAGGTGGTGGTGCGGTTCTGGATCATCACCATGATGCTGGTGCTGATCGGTCTTTCTACCCTGAAGTTGCGATGAATACGATGGAAACCTCCCGCGCCGATGCGCCGCTCGTCCTGATCCTCGGATTGGGAGAGACGGGCGTGGCCGCCGCGCGCTGGCTCGCCCGCGAGGGCGCCCGGCTGCGCGTGGCGGACACCCGTGCCGAGCCGGGCGGTCTGGAGGCCCTGCGCGCCGCGCTGGCCGATGCGGACGTGGAATTCCGCCTGGGCTGCGACCAGTTCTTCGAACTGGCGCTGCTGGACGATGTGGACCAGGTGGTGGTAAGCCCGGGCCTGGCGCCGC
>NZ_LHSJ01000146.1:0-10302 GCF_001270295.1 Achromobacter sp. DMS1
CGGCGTCGCACGCGTGCCGGGGCAGGCTGGCGAGATAGGCCAGCCCCATGGCGCTGTCCAGGCTGGCGCGATACCCCACCGGCAGCCGCAGGTACAGCGCCGAGGAGCCGTGGACCGCTTCCACGTAGGTCATGGCGTCGCCGTCGAAGGCCCCCAGCGCCACCGCGGCCCCGGTGGCCGCGGCCAGTTCGTTCATGGACGATTTCGCCAGCTCGCGCACCTCCAGGCCCGCCAGCAGGCCATAACCCAGCGCCAGCACGCCGTAGCCCGGCGAATATTTGCCCGTGTCGCCGTGATAGCGCAGATAACCCAGCTCCGTAAGCGTGTAGGTAATGCGGCTGATGGTGGGCTTGGGCAGGCCGGTAAGACGGGCCAGGTCCAGATTGCCCAGCGCGCCCGCGCCATGCCGGAAGCAGCGCAGCACGTCCAGCCCGCGCGCGAGCGCCGTAATGAAATCGGGCGACTGCGCGGGCGGCTGCGTGGCGGGCCCCGTCTTGCGCTTGCGGCGCGCGGGCTTGCTGCGCTCGGGCTGCTGGTCGGGCTTGAGCGCCGGAAGGCGGCCAGGCTTGCCGGCAGAAAAAGATTGCATTTCGGCTCGCTTCGTTTTTATATTTTATTCCGAATAACAAAATTAAATTCCATACATCGGAATTTAAACCAGGCTCGGCCAGGCTGGCAAGCCGGGAAAAAGGCAGCCGGCCCGGAAAACCCACCCACTCCACGCGATTCCAAGGGGAAAACATGATTCGCACCGGACTCAAACTGCTCGCCACCCTGATGCTCAGCGCTGCCGCGCTCGGCGCCCAGGCCGACACCTACCCGTCGCGCCCCATCAAGGTGGTTTCGCCCTTTCCCGCCGGGGGCGCCACCGACGTGCTGACCCGCCTGCTGGCCGAGCGCATGGCCAAGAGCCTGGGCCAGGCCATGGTCGTGGAAAACAAGGCCGGCGCGGGCACGTCCATCGGCGCGTCCTTCGTGTCGCGCGAGAAGCCCGACGGCTACACCATTCTCATGGCCACCAACTCCACCCTGGTCACCAACCGCTACCTGTACAAGGAACTGCCCTACGACCCGGACGGCTTCGCGCCCATCGGCATGGTGGGCATCGGCCCGCTGGTGCTGCTGTCCAGCCCCAAGCGGCCCTTCAACAGCACGCAGGAGCTGGTGGCGTATGCCAGGCAGCATCCGGGCAAGCTGACGTTCGCCACCTTCGGGCCCGGCACCTCGTCCCACCTGGCGGGCGAGCTCTTCAAGAAGCAGGCCGGCATCGACATCCTGCACGTGCCGTTCAAGGGCGCCACGCAGGCCCTGCCCGCCCTTATCAGCGGAGACGTGGACCTGTTCTTCGACATGGTGGCCACCGGCATGCCCCAGGCCGACGCGGGCAAGGTCAAGGTGTTCGGCATCACCAGCCCCACGCGGCTGCCCAGCGAGCCCAAGGTGGCGACGCTGGCCGAACAAGGCTACCCCGCTTTCGACATGACGGCCTGGTTCAGCTTCGTGGCGCCCCAGGGCACGCCCGCCTCCGTGCTGGCCAGGTTGCAGGGCGCCCTGGCCGACACGCTGCGCGACCCGGAGGTGGCCAAACGCATGCTCGACATGGGCATCGCCCCCAAGTCCGGTACGGCCGCGGAGCTGGAACAGCAGATCCGGAACGAAAAGCCGGTGGTGGAACAGCTTGTGAGGCAGGCTCATATCGTCCTGCAATAGGCCGGCCGCCCTGGTGACAAAACGTAGGCCGCCGCAGGCCGAACGCGGCGGCTGCGCGGCCGGTGATCGGGGTTAACCAGTATTAACGCCTCGATACAGCGTCCCCGCGCTCCCCGCTGATAAGGTGAAGACATGGCAGAACGCCCCAGGACGGGCGTTTTGCGCCACACGCGAGGAGCCATGCCGCAGGACACTGACCGCTACGACCGACTCGACGCCGCCCGCTGGCTGGCGGCCCTGGCCGTGGTGCTGCTGCACAGCGCCGCCCTCATCGTGAGCGAGCCGGCCGCCTACGGGCAAGGCGCATGGCTGGCCGCCAATCTCTATGACTCGGCCGCGCGCTGGTGCGTGCCGGTATTCGTGATGGTCAGCGGCGCCCTGCTGCTGGATCCGGCCAAGCCGCTGGATCCTCGCCGCTTCTACGCCCGCCGGGTGGCCCGCATCTGCGCCCCGCTGGTCTTCTGGTCCCTTTTCTATCTGGGCTGGCGCACGGCGCTGGACTGGTGGGACGACGGCGTCATCGACATCTCGTTCTGGCCCCGCAAGGTGGCGCAGGGCGAACCGTACTACCACCTCTGGTACCTGTACATGATCGTGGGGCTGTACCTGTTCGCCCCGCTGGTGCGGGCGCTCTATGCCCGCAGCGCGCCCCCGGCGCGCGCGCTGTGGGTGGTGGGCATCCTGGGCCTCGCCATCCTGGACGCCCTCTACCGGCAGGCCCTGCACGCGCCGGCGGGATTTTTCCTGACCTGGTTCCTGCCCTATCTGGGCTACTTCGTGGCGGGGCGTCTGATTTTCGATGGAGAGATGCGCATTCCGCGCCCCGGGCTGGTGCTGGCGCTGTCGGTGGCGGCCACCGCGCTGGGCGTGCACCTGCTGTCGAGCGCCCGGGGCCTCAATACGTACTTCTATGATTATTTCAGCGTCACCGTGCCGTTCATGTCGCTGGCGGCATTCCAATGCATCGTGTCCTCGCCCCGCCTGCCGCGGCTGCCGGCGCTCGCGCCCCTGACCTTCGGCGTCTATCTCATCCACCCCTTGTTTCTCGACGTGGCGAAGCGGGCCGGCGCCATGCAGGGCAAGCCGGGCGGCGCGTGGACCGTGCCCCTGGTGGCGGCGGCCGTGTTCGCGCTGTCCGCGCTCATTAGCTGGCTGCTGCGCCGGCATCCCGCGACGCGCCGGCTGGTGTAGCAAGCACGGCCGCGCAACGCGTTTTTTCCGGCGCGTTTGCGCCAGCGCAATCCGCCGTCCGGCCGGTGACGCATGAGCGGGACAGGCCGCGGGCGCGGGTTGCAGGGTTGGGGTACAATCCCAGCCTTGTTTGATCGGCCAGACCGATTTTTCTTCGCGCCAGAACGGAACCGCCCGGCAGAAAGCATGCCGCAGCTCAGCCGTCCTGGCTTTTTTATCCGAGCGGAGGGAATCATGACCGACATTGGTCGGATGGCACACGTCGTGCCAGCTCGCACCCAGCTCCCCGTCAGCGCCTATTTTGACGAAGCCCTCTTTGCCCGCGAGCAAGAACTCATTTTCAAGCAATCCTCGCTATACGTCGGCCACCAGAAGCTGGTGCCCGAAATCGGGGATTGGCGTACCTTGGTCCAGGAAAACGGAGGGCGTGTGCTGGTTCGCAACCAGCAAGGCGTCGAACTCATCTCAAATGTCTGCCGCCACCGCCAGGCGCTCATGCTCGGCGGCGAAACCGGCAACGTGGGCGGCAACTGCAACACGCACGGCACGCTGAAGGCCACCGGCGGCAACATCGTATGCCCGCTGCACCGCTGGACGTACAACGCCCAGGGCGAGCTGCTGGGCGCGCCCCAATTCGAAAGCACGCCCTGCATGAACCTGCAGCGCTACCGCCTGCGCGATTGCCACGGCCTGCTGTTCGAGGGCCCGCGCGACCCGGCGGCCGACATGGCGCCGCTGTTCTCGCGGCCGGAATTCGATTTCGGCGATTACGTGCTCGATCACGTGGAGGTGCACCAGTGCAACTACAACTGGAAGACCTTCATCGAGGTCTACCTCGAGGACTACCATGTGGGGCCCTTCCATCCGGGCCTGGGGCGCTTCGTCACCTGCGACGACCTGAGCTGGGAGTTCAACGATTGGTACAGCCTGCAGCGCGTGGGCGTGCACAACGCGCTGGCCCAGCCCGGATCGGACGTGTACAAGCAGTGGCATGACCGCCTGCTGGCCTTCCGCGAAGGCGAGACGCCGGACTTCGGCGCAGTGTGGGTCACGTACTTCCCCACCCACATGATCGAGCTGTATCCGCACGTCCTGGTGCTGTCCACGCTGTATCCGAAGAGCCCCCAGGAAACCGTGAACGTCGTGGAGTTCTACTACCCCGAGGAAATCGTGGCCTTCGAGCGCGAGTTCGTCGAGGCGCAGCGCGCCGCCTACATGGAAACGGCCATCGAGGACGACGAGATCGCCGAGCGCATGGATGCCGGCCGCAAGGCCCTGATGCAGCGCGGCGTAAACGAAACCGGCCCGTACCAGTCGCCCATGGAAGACGGCATGCAGCACTTTCACGAGTGGTACCGCCGCATCATGGGGGACGTATAGCCCGCCCGTCGTCCCGGCGCCCCGGACAGCCCCCCCCGTCGGGGCCCATGCGAAACCCGCCCCCTGCTCGCGCAGCTGGCGGGTTTCTTTTTTGCGGCGCGGCGGCCGCGATCAGCGCCCGGCTGCTTCGGCGCGGCGCGCTCGCCGATGGCCAGGCCGACCGTCATCCCGACGCCGCTGTGCATCACCGCCACCGTGGTGGCGTTGTCGGCCCGCAACACCGAGAAAGGCGCGGGGCCGTGCGCCCCCGTACACGCCCTGCCAGCGCTCCACCACGCGCAGACGGGCGCCCAGGGTCTGCGAGGCCAGGTCGAGCAGCGCGTCGTCCACCGCTTCGTCGTTGAACGGCAGCGCGTCCTGCCCGTAATGGTGCGAGTCCCCGATGATGAGTTCGCCGTAGGGCGTGGGGCTGATAAGCAGGTGGATGCCGTTCTCGAGCAGCATGGGCGTGCGGGCCTGGATCACCTCGCGCAGCGCGCGCGCCGAGGACAGGTCGGAAAACGCGCCGTAGTGCACGCAGGACAGGCCCGTGAGCAGCGGCCGGTCCAACGCCACCGGGCGCGTTTCGAACGCCGCGCGCAGCATCTGCAGCCGGGCCACTTCCAGGCTCAGCGGCGCGAAAAGCCCGGGCAGCACGGTCAGGTAATCGTGGCCGGGGCACACGAACACGTGCGAGCCCTGGAACTCCCCGGCGCTGGTTTCCACCCGGCCCTGCGCCGCCGCGCGCGCAGCGTGCCGGTGACGAACCGCACGCCCAGCGACTCGGCCAGGTAGCGCGTGATGGCCGGCAGCGCCTCGCGGGAATAGATCTGCAGGTCGTCCTGGCCGCGCAGGGCGCGCAATGGTGCGCGAGCCGGCCGTCATACAGCCCCCCCAGCTCGCGGGCCGACAGCAGCTCGGCGCGGTAGCCTTCCTGCCGCAGGCGCGTTTCGGCGAACTCCTCCAGCACGTCGGCCTCCTCCGCGCAGCGCGCCAGCACCAGACTGCCGTTGGCGCGCACGTGGAACCCCGCGTCTTTGGCGAGTTCCAGCCACAGCTCGCGGGTCTGCTGCGCATGCGAAAGCATGAGGCCCGGCGCCTGGCCCGTCACGATCACCTGGCCGAAATTGCGGATCGTGGCGCCATGCGCCTGCCGGCTGCGCTCGATCACGGCAACCGAAAGGCCACGGCGCGCCGCCGCCCAGGCGTGCGCGATGCCCAGCATGCCTGCGCCCACCACGATTACGTCAAAAGTCTTCATTTCGCACTTCATCGATACGCACGGAAAATCCCGGCCGCCGGGGGCGGCCGGGGCGGACATCACTTCTTCTTCGGCTCGGACTTGCCGTCGTAGCGGCGCGTCCATTCGGCGATGATGCGGTCGCGGTTGGCGGCGGCCCAGGCGAAATCGTTGTCGATCATGCGCTTCTCCAGGTCGGCTGGCAGGTTCGGGTTGGCCGTGGCCACCGAGGGAATCGCCAGCACCGCGAAGTTGGTCTTGTAGAGCTCGTTGGCTGCGCGGCTGGCGGAAAAGTCGGCCAGCTTGCGCGCCGCGTCGAGATGCCTGGTGCCCTTGACGATGGCGGTCGCCTCCACTTCCCAGCCCAGGCCCTCGGACGGGAACACGGCTTCCACCGGCGCGCCGTCGGCCTTGAGTTTGGCAGCGCGGTAATCGAACGAGACGCCGATCGGGAACTCCCCGGCCGCCGCCATGTTGCAGGGCTTGGAGCCCGAATGCGTGTAGGCGCCGATGTTCTTGTGCAGCGCGTCCATGTAGGCCCAGCCCTTGTCCTCGCCGAACAGCTGCAGCCAGGCGCTGACGTCCAGGAAGCCGGTGCCCGACGATGCCGGATTCGGCATCACGATCTTGCCCGCGTACACCGGCTTGGCCAGGTCTTCCCAGGAAGCGGGCCTGGGCAGCTTCTGCTTTTCCGCCTCGACCGTGTTGAAGCAGATGGCCGCGGCGAAAGCGTCCATGCCGACCCAGGCCGGCTCGGCCTTGGCGTCGCGCATCTTGGGCGAAATCTGCTCCAGCCCCTTGGGCGCGTAAGGCAGCAGCATGCCCTCCTTTTCCATCAGGCCGAGCGAGGTGCCCGCCAGCCCCCAGATCACGTCGGCCTTGGGGTTGTTCTTTTCCGCCAGCAGCTTGGCGGTGATGATGCCGGTGGAGTCGCGCACCCACTGGATCTTGATGTCGGGATGGGCCTTCTCGAACGCGGCCTGGTAGGCCTTGATCTGGTCCGCCTCCAGGGCGGTGTAGACCGTCAGCGTGGTGGCGGCGGCAGCGGTGTTCGTCAGGCCGGCCAGCGCGGCGGCCAGGGCAAGCAGCTTGTAGCGTTTCATGGATGAAAACTCCGTGGGTGAGCGGAAAACGGGACGCAGGAAACCGCCGGAACCGGCGGCGCGGGTTCCAGGAGATCGTGCGGAAACGGGTTGAGGGCTATCTTTCGATAGGCGATGCGGAAATCAGGGGCGCTTGCCCGCCGCGAGGCGTGCCTGCACGTCGGCAAGGGCAGCCGGCAGATCGGCCACCGTGTCGATCAGGTAATGCGGCCCCGCCGGAGACAGTTCGCGGCGCGCGCGCTCGCGGGCCTGCTGGCGGCCCGCCTCGTCCAGCTTCAGGTACTCGTCGAGCGCCAGCCCGGCGGCGTTGCCCGACAGCAGCAGGCCCACGGTCCACATGCCGGCGCGCCGCCCTTCCTCGATGCCGGGCGCGGTGTCGTCGACCTTGACGCAGCCGGCCACGTCCGAGATGCCCAGCTCGACGACATTCTTCAAGGCCATGGCCGGGGCCGGACGGGCGCGCGCGGCACGTCGTCGCTGGCGACGATGCAGTCCGGCTCTATCCCTTCGGCCGCGGCGCGCTCGACCACACGGCGCATCACGCTGGACGGGTAGCCGGAGCACGAGCCTATCTTCAGGCCCTGCCGCGCAGCGCGCGCAGCAGCTCCGCCGCGCCGGGAATGGCCGCCGAATACTGGGCCACTTTCTCGAGCTGCATGGGCAGAAAGCGCTCGTAGATGGCGGTCACGTCGTCGTCCGTGGGCAGGCGGCCGAAGCGGGCCTCGTACTGGTTCGCGATGGCGGGCTCGTCGCACAGGGCGCGGATGTGGTCCCACTTGCCCACGCCCATGGGGCCGCGGGCCTGTTCGAGACTCACCTCCATGCCGAACTGGGCGAAAGCGTCCACGAACACGCGGGTCGGCGCGAAAGAGCCGAAATCGACCAGGGTGCCGGCCCAGTCGAAAATCACCGCCTCCAGCTCGGCGGGCAATGGGGTAGCAGTCATGGATATCATCCTTGCGTAAAGAGTTCAGGCGGCCGGACGGCGCCACGCCTGCGTGCGCGCCACCAGGGCCCGGCTGGCCAGGTGCAGCAGCAGCGCCGCCGCCGCGGAGCTGGCCATGATTACGGTGCACATGGCGGCCGCGGGTCCGATGAAGCCCGCGTCGTCCATGTTGAGCACCGCCACGGCCGCCAGCACGGTGGGTGGGCTGTACAGGAACACCACGGCCGACACGGTGGTCATGGCGGAAACGAACAGATAGCGTGCGACATCCAGCGCCGCGGGCAGGCACATGGGCAGCGTGACGCGGAAGAACGTGACGAGCCGCGGCACCTTGAGCGAGGCCGAGGCCGCCTCGAACTCCGGATCCAGCGCATTGAGCGCGGTCGTGGCCGTGAGGTGGGCGCTGGTGTAGAAATGCACCACCGTGCAGAGCACCAGCAGCGGCATGGTGCCGTACAGCGCGTTGAGCGGATTGGACGGGCTGTTGAAGAAGAAGATGTAACCCAGCCCCAGCACCAGGCCCGGCACCGCCATGGGCATCAGCGCCAGCATGCCGGCCAGCCCGCGCAACCCGCGCGCCGCCACGCCGCGCGCCGGCACTTTCTCCATCATCCATGCGCCCAGGAAAACGGTCAGCGTGCCCAGGGCGGCGGTCCAGCCCGCGAGCCGCAGGCTGTTGCGCCATGCCAGCCATCCGCCGCCGTCCATGTTGTCGAAATCGTACGAGCGCAGCGACAGGGACAGGTTGTAGGGCCACATCCTGATGAAAGACGCCCACACGGCCACGCCGATGATGAGCAGGAGGAAGGCGGCCACCAGGCCGGACAGGCCGAGAAAGGCGGCGTCGCGGCCGCGGTTGGGACCGGCGGCGTAGGGCTGGGCGCGGCCGGTGAGCTGTGCGCCCTGGCGCGCCCGCAGCCGGCGGTCGAGCGCGAGGTCAGGACCGCGGGCAGCAGCAGCAAAATGCCGATGGCCGCGCCCTTGGGAAAGTCCTGCTGTCCCACGACTGCCTTGTAGGCTTCCATGGCCAGCACGTTGTAGTCGCCGCCCACGACCTTGGGAACGCCGAAGTCCGTCACGGTCAGGGTGAACACCACGCAGCACGCGGAGAACACGGCGTAGCGGGTGCCCGGCAGCGTCACCGTGGCGAACGTGCGCAGCGGCCCCGCCCCCATGGCGCGCGCCGCGTCGTAGAGGCGTCCGTCGGCCAGCGCCAGGCCGGTGAGCAGGATCATCAGCGCATGCGGGAAGGTGTAGAACGCCTCGCCCGCCACGATGCCCCAGAACCCATAGATGGTGGCGCCGCCCGTCAGGCTTTTCAGCAGGCCCTGGTTGCCCAGCAGGTACACGAGCGCAATACCGGGCAGCAGCGATGGCGCGAGCAACGGCAGCAGCGCCGCCGTGCGCAGCGCCGATTTGCCGGGCAGGCGGGTGCGGGTCAGGCCATACGCGAAGGCATAGGCCGCGGGCAGGGGCAGCTTGAGTTCCTTCAGCCGTTGCCCCAGAGAAATCGCGGGCGGATCCCCTGCCCGACCGCCCGAGTAGTTCTGCAGCCCCACGTGGATCAGCCCATTGAGGAACGTGCCCGCGGTGAGCACGACGGTGCGTGCGCGGAACTTCAGCCCGAGCTGGGTCACGGCGCCTACAACCCGATCGCCTTCGACCATCAGATCGTCCACGGCCTGCTGGAACAGCCAAAGGTTCTGCTGATTTTCCAGGCGGCTCCGTATTGCCTTGCGGTACAGCACGCGGTCTGCCTGGGCACGTGTCGCACGGACCGCAGGTCCCTTGGACCCGTTGAGGATGCGAAACTGTATGCCCGCCTCGTCCGTGGCCAGCGCCATGGCGCCACCCAGTGCGTCCACCTCTTTGACGAGATGACCCTTGCCGATCCCCCCGATAGAGGGATTGCACGACATTTGGCCTAGGGTTTCGATGTTATGCGTGAGCAGCAAGGTCTGGGCGCCAGCGCGCGCAGACGCAAGTGCCGCTTCGGTGCCGGCGTGACCGCCGCCGACGACGATCACATCGAATTCGCGGGGATAATCCATGATGCGGGGAGGAAAAAGAGAGCGTTCGGTGCTCATTATAGAGGCAGGGGTGGGATGTTTCACGTGAAACATCAAAGACAACGCCGAAGCAAGCTTTATCTGTTGTTTATGTCGCTTTCGAGCATTTTTCTCTACGCTGCCGATGTTTCACGTGAAACATCAGACGGAACGATTGGGGCATGACTCGGCCGTCCGTTCGTGCAAGATGGTTTCAAGCCAGAAAAGGAAGCCGCGATATTTCAGACGCTCTCGATGAGATCGTGATGTTTCACGTGAAACATCACCGCCGACCTCGTCTGTATTTCACCGCGAACTGTTTCACGTGAAACATCGCCGGTTGCGGCTTGTGTATACCAACGTGCCTTTGTGGTGGAGTGCGGTTATCTATTCCCCGATCCACGGGTTCGGGTCTGGCAATACCAATTTGCAAGAACGCGATGTATCTGTGCCCGCTTTTCCGCCTTCCACTCCCCTCCAACGAGTGCGGGAGGCCGCAAGCTGCATCAGCGACTGACCCCGAATCGATAGCGATTCATCGTTCGCTATCCGTCGCCAATTCTTTGACGGTTTCACGTGAAACATGAGCCCGACCCCACTCGCCTCATGAAATAAATTGGTGTCACTATGAAGCGGTGCGAGCCGCTGCTTGTCAACGCCGGTTGAAAACTGACCCACTTTCGTCGGAATCGTCGGAGTAAAACT
>NZ_LHSJ01000147.1:0-10289 GCF_001270295.1 Achromobacter sp. DMS1
TCGGAAAAGATTACGGTGAAGCTAGAGGGATCGGGCAAGGTGGGCGAGCGCTATATCGGGCTTTGCGGCATCCGCGATCCCTACACCATCGCCAATATCGACCGCGTGATCGCTTGGGCGCGGGACAAGGTGCGGGAGCGCTTCGGCGATGTCGGCTACGAACTGCACTACAAAGTCTACGGCCGCGATGGCGTAATGGGAGATCTCGAGCCCTTGCGCAATCAGCCGGGCCACGAGCTTTGCGTGCTGGTGCAGGGCGTGGCCCCGACCGCAGAGATGGCCGAGGAGCTGACCCTGACCGGGCTGCGGCAGATGTTCTACGCGCGGCTGCCCGACGTGAAGGGCACGGCTGGTTCCGTATCGTTTCCGCTGGACGAGGTGGTGCGCGCCAGCGCCGCCTACCGCTGGACACTGAACCACACGATTGCCGTCGACGATGTTTTCGACCTGTTCCAGGTCCACCTTACCGAAGCCTGAGGAATCCGCCATGGCCACGACAAAGCTGAGCGAACTCGCCAAGACCATACGCAGCAAGAACGCGGGGGTGAACAAGATCACCTTCGACATCATTTTCCGCGACCGCGATACCTATGAGGCCGTGAAGCGCTCGGGCGCGGTCACGCGCGAGAGCGTGGCAGCGCTCTATGGAATCGGTCAGGAGCGGATTTCGGATTTCGTGGAATACGATCCGGGCCTGGCGATCAAGTTCACGTTCTACCGGCTGGCTCCGAGCGGGTCGGCGGGCGACGGCGACATTTTCGGCGCGCAGCAGTACGCGCCTTTGCTGGACGTGCCCGTGACGCTCTGAACGACGGCGCGGCGACGACTGTTCGCATACAAGGGGAAAACGCATGAAATGCATGATGATAAGAGTCCTGGCGCTTGCCGCCTGCGCCCTGGCCGCGCAGGCCGGCGCGCAGACGGCGGTGCCCAAGCAGATCAAGATCGTGGTGCCGTTTTCGGCGGGAGCCAGCAATGACGCCATTGCCCGCGCCATCGCCCCGCAGCTGGCCGAGGAGTTCAAGACCGTCGTCATCGTCGAGAACCGCGTGGGCGCGGCGGGGGTGATCGGGTCGGAGTACGTGGCGAAATCGCCCAAGGACGGAGCGACGCTGCTGCTGACGTCTTCCACGTTTTTCACGTCCGCCGCCACGCAGCCCCGCATGCCGTACGACCCGGTGAAGAGCTTCGCGCCGGTGGCCATGGTGGGGCAGGGGCCGCTGGTGCTGGCGGTGTCCGGCGCCAAGCCCTATGGCGATCTGCGCGCGGTGCTCGATGCCGCGCGGGCCCGGCCGGACGCGTTGAACTACGGCACGGCCGGCATCGGCTCGCTGGCGCATCTGGCCACGGTGATGATGAACGACGCGGCCAGGGTGTCCATGACGCACGTGCCTTACAAGGGCGCGGCCAATGCGGCTTCGGACCTGGCGGGCGGCCAGATCGACATCATGCTGGCCAACTACAGTTCGCTGGCGCCGCTGGTGCAGGGCGGCAAGGTCAAGCTGGTGGCGACGACCGCGCGCGGGCCTCATGCGGCGTTTCCCAACCTGCCGCCGGCCGCCAGCGTGCTGCCCGGCTATGCCGTGGATATCTGGGTGGGAGTGTTCGCGCCCGCGGGCACGCCGCAAGATCTGGTCGACCGCTACAACGCGGCCATCAACCGCATCGCGCGCTCGCCGGAGACGACCTCGCTGCTGGACATGGACGGCACAGTGCCCGCCAGCATGACGAGCGGGGAATTCGGCAAGCGGGTCGCCAGCGATCTGGAACAATGGCGGGCGGTGGCGCAGAGCCACCACATCAGCGTCGAATAGGCCGGGCGCGGCGGGCAAGGCGTCAGGCCGCATCGAGCCGGCCGCACCCGGACGGGTTCCTCCCGCGCAGGCCGCACCCGGGCCCACCGCTCCAGGAGGCGCGGCCGGCCCAGGCGCGGCCGGCTCAGGCGCGGCCGGCGTCAGGCGCGGCCGGCTCAGGCGCGGCTGGCGCCCTTGTCCATGCCCAGCTTGGCCATCTGGTGCCTGAGCGCATGGCGCGACAGGCCGAGGACGCGGGCGGTTTCTCCGAGATTGCCGCGCTGGGCCGCCAGGGCGGCCTCGATCATGCCGGCGCGGAAGGCGGCGGTGCGTTCGGCGTAGCTGCCGGCCGCCGCCGGGGCGGCCGGCGACGGGCTGCGCAGGATGCGGGCGGGCAGGTGCTCCACCCCTACGGTGTCGCCGTTTTCGAGTATGCAGATGCGCTCCAGCAGATTGCTCAGTTCGCGCACATTGCCCGGCCACGCATAGCGCCGGAACGCTGCTTCCACGGCGGCGTCGATGTGCTTGAAGCGGCTTGCGTGCAGGCGGTTGTAGCGTGCCAGGAAGCGCTCGGCCAGCACGAACACATCGTCGCCGCGTTCCCGCAGCGGCGGCAGATTGATGGCCACGACCTGCAGACGGTAGTAGAGATCGTCGCGGAACTTGCCGGCATGGACTTCGCCCAGCAGGATCTTGTTGGTGGCGGCGATGAAGCGCACGTCCGTGGTCAGTTCGTGCACGGCGCCGATGCGGCGAAAGCGCCGGCTGTCGAGCAGCGTGAGTATCTTGGCCTGCATCATGGGCTCGAGCTCGCGCACCTCGTCCAGGAACACGCTGCCGCCGTTGGCGGTTTCCAGCAGGCCGATCTTGCGCGCCACGGCGCCCGTGAAAGCCCCGCGCTCATGGCCGAAAAGCTCCGATTCCAGCAGGTTGCCGGGGATGGCGGCGCAATTGATCTCGGTGAAAGGCTTGTCCGCCCGGCTCGAGTGGTCGTGCAGGGCGCGCGCCACCAGGCCCTTGCCGGTCCCGGTTTCGCCATAGATGAGGACCGTGCTGGCGCGGCTGCGGGCCACGCGCAGGACCAGGTCGCGCAGGGCGACGATGGCAGGATGATCGCCGACGATCGTTTCGGCAAGCGGGGCTGCGGGGGTCATGGACGCCGGATGGGAAAGAACGGACACGGCGGCATTATCCCGGCAATGCGGCCGAAAGCGACATTCCGGCATACCCGGGGTCGGCCGGCAAGGCGAGAGGGGTCAGGCCATGTCTGCGCGTCGGGCGGCTGGCGGAGAGGGAAGGCTTGGGGGATTGCGGCGGAGGACGGCGCCGCGGAGACAACTTGCCGGGCCGCGCATGCCTCGCTCAGGGGCGGAGGGACTGGGGCCGGGCCGGCTGCAGGAGGCAGGGACGTACCGCGTACGCCCTTTGCCTGCTTACTTCAGATGCGCGTTGACCAGTTTGGTCAGTTCGAACATCGTGACCTGATCTTTGCCGAAGATCGGGCGCAGCTTGGCATCGGCGTTGATGTTGCGCTTGTTGCTGGCGTCTTGCAGGTTGTGCTTCTTGATGTATTCCCAGATTTTCTTGGTGACCTCGGTGCGCGGCACGGCCTCCGAGCCAATGACAGCGGCCAACTCGGGGCTGGGGGTCAGGGGCTTCATGAATGCGGCGTTCGGCTTGCGCGCGGTCGCGGGTTTGGAGGTTGTGGCCATAATGCGGCGCTCCTTCTCTGGCTGTTGGAAAAATTGTCCTGCGGCCGGAGCATAACGTGTCTCTCAGGTAAAGACAAAGGCATTTATCCTCTGTAGCAACTAAAATATCAAAACCGTCCCCCATAGCCCGGCATTCTGTAACGTCCTATGTACGCACGATCTCCGTTGGAATCGATTCGGCTTTTTCATGACGAATTGACCGCATTGCGGCGCGATTTGCACGCCCATCCCGAACTGGGTTTCGAGGAGGTCCGCACCTCCGGTATCGTGGCCGGCGCGCTGGAGGCGCTGGGCATAGAGGTGCATCGCGGCATCGGCAAGACCGGCGTGGTGGGGGTGATACGCGGCAAGCGCTGCGACAGCGGCCGCATGATCGGGCTGCGCGCCGACATGGACGCCCTGCCCATGACGGAAGACAACGACTTTGCCCACAAGTCCACCAAGCCGGGCCTGATGCACGGCTGCGGCCACGACGGGCATACGGCCGTGCTCATCGGCGCGGCCAAGTACCTGGCGCAGACGCGCAACTTCGACGGCACAGCGGTGCTCATTTTCCAGCCGGCCGAAGAAGGGCGCGGCGGCGCAAAGGCCATGCTTGAAGACGGGTTGTTCGACACCTTTCCGTGCGACGCCATCTATGCCCTGCACAACTGGCCGGGGCTGCGCCCGGGCACCATCGGCGTCAATCCCGGGCCGATGATGGCGGCGGCCGACCGCTTCGAAATCCTCATTACCGGACGGGGCGGCCATGGCGCGCATCCGTACCAGACCATCGATCCCGTGACGATCGCGGGGCAGGTGATCACTGCGCTGCAGACCATAGTCTCGCGCAACGTGAACCCGCTGGATTCGGCCGTGGTGTCCATCGGCTCGATGCAGGCGGGCCATCCGGGCGCCATGAGCGTGATTCCGCGCGAGGCCCGGCTGGTGGGCACGGTGCGCACCTTTCGCCGCTCGGTGCAGGAAATGGTGGAGGCGCGCATGCGCGAGCTGGTCACGGCGATCGCCGGAGCCTTCGGCGGAACCGCGGAGGTCACCTATGAACGCATCTACCCCGCCACGCTCAACACCCCGCAGCACGCCAACCTGGTGGCGGACATCGCCACCGAGATGATCGGCAAGGAAAACGTGGTGCGCGACCTGACGCCTTCGATGGGCTCGGAGGACTTTTCTTTCATGCTGCAGAGCAAGCCGGGCGCTTATTTCCGCCTGGGCCAGGGCGGCGCCGAGTCCGGCTGCGTGCTGCACAATTCCCATTTCGATTTCAACGATGCCGTCATTCCCCTGGGCAGCGCCATGTTCTGCGCGCTGGCCGAACGGGGCATGCCGCTGGCAGATTAAGAAGCTTTCCATGTCCACTCAAACGACCACGCAGCTCACCATCACCCGCCCCGACGACTGGCACTTGCATCTGCGCGACGGCGCGGCGCTGCGGGCCGTGGTTGCGGATACGGCGCGCCAGTTCGCGCGCGCCATCATCATGCCCAATCTCAAGCCGCCGGTGACCACCACCGAGCAGGCGCTGGCCTATCGCTGCCGCATTCTCGAAGCGCTGTCGGCGGCCGGTGTGGCGCCCGGCGCGTTCGATCCGCTCATGACACTCTACCTGACCGACAACACCTCGGCCGAGGAAATCGCGCGCGCGCACGCTTCGGGCCAGGTTTACGCGGTGAAGCTGTATCCGGCGGGCGCCACCACCAATTCGGACGCGGGCGTGACGGACCTGCTGGGCAAATGCGCGAAGGCGCTCGAGGCGCTCGAGAATTGCGGCATGCCGCTGCTCGTGCACGGCGAAGTGACCGATCCGGCCATCGACGTGTTCGACCGCGAAGCGGTGTTCGTCGAGCGGGTCATGGTGCCGCTGCGCCGCGCGTTCCCGGCGCTCAAGGTGGTGTTCGAGCACATCACCACCAAGGAAGGCGCGCATTACGTGCGCGACGCGGAAGGCCCGGTGGCGGCCACCATCACCCCCCAGCACCTGCTGTACAACCGCAATGCGATTTTCCTGGGCGGGGTGCGTCCGCATTGGTACTGCCTGCCCATCCTGAAGCGCGAGACGCACCGGCAGGCCCTGGTGGAAGCCGCGACCAGCGGCAACCCGCGCTTCTTCCTCGGCACCGACAGCGCGCCGCACGCGCGCGGTCTGAAAGAACACGCCTGTGGCTGCGCGGGCTGCTACACCGCGCTGCACGCCATGGAGCTCTACGCCACGGCCTTCGAGGCCGCGGGGCGTCTCGACAAGCTCGAGGCCTTCGCCAGCTTCCACGGGCCCGACTTCTATGGGCTGCCGCGCAACACCGGCACGCTGACGCTGGCGCGAGAAGCCTATCAGGTGCCGGCGGAAGTGCCGTTCGGCGACACCACGCTGGTGCCGCTGGCGGCGGGCGAATCGCTGGCCTGGCGCGCGCACTGAAAGCGCGCCGGGCGCGCATTCAGAGCGTGCCGTCGCGGCGCGCTTCCAGCTGTTCCCAGCGCGCGAATTTGTCCTCCAGCTCGCTTTCCAGGCGCGCCAGTTCGCTGTTGATGCGCTCCACTTCGGCGGGCGCGTCGCGGTAGAGGCTGCCGTCGGCCAGCTTTTCGGCCAGCTCCGCCTGTTGCGCTTCCAGCGCGGCGATGGCGTCGGGCAGTCCTTCCAGTTCGCGCAGCTCCCAGGAATTCATCTTGCCGGGCTTGGGGCCGGGCCGGGGCTTCCGTGGTGGGCGACTTCAACGGCTGGGACGCGCGCCGCCACGCGATGCGCCTGCGCCACGCGGCCGGGGTATGGGAGATTTTCATTCCGGGCGTGGCGCCCGGCGCCCGCTACAAGTACGCGGCCTGACCACGCGCGACGGCGGCAGCTACTCAAGGCGGACCCCATGGCGCGGCGCAGCGAGGCGCCGCCGGCCACCGCCTCGGTGGTGGACGACCCCGCGCCCTACGCCTGGCGCGACGACACATGGATGCAGGAACGCGGCGTCAGGCAGGCGCCCGAGGCGCCCATTTCCATCTACGAAGTGCACGCCGCCTCCTGGGCCCCGTCCGACGGCGGGGAATGCGCCTGGGACCGGCTCGCCGCCCGGCTGCCCGCCTACGCCAAGTCGCTCGGTTTCACGCATGTGGAGCTCATGCCCGTCATGGAGCACCCTTTCGGCGGCTCCTGGGGCTACCAGCCGCTGGGCATGTTCGCGCCGTCCGCCCGGCTGGGGCCGCCGGCCGCCTTCGCGCGCTTCGTCGACGCCTGCCATGCCGCCGGCATCGGCGTCATTCTCGACTGGGTGCCCGCCCACTTTCCGGACGATCCCCACGGCATGGCGCGTTTCGACGGCAGCGCGCTCTATGAGTACGAAGACCCGCGCGAAGGCTACCACCCCGACTGGCACACCATGGTCTACAACCTCGGCCGCACGGAGGTGAAGGCCTTCATGATCGCCAGCGCCATGCATTGGCTGGAGCGTTTCCACGTGGACGGCCTGCGGGTGGACGCCGTGGCGTCCATGCTCTACCGCGACTACAGCCGCGCGCCGGGCCAGTGGATTCCCAACCGCTACGGCGGCCGCGAAAACCTGGAGGCCGTGCAGTTCCTGCAGGAGCTCAACAGCGCCGTGCGCGCGGAGCACCCCGACGCCATCATGGTGGCCGAGGAATCCACCGCCTGGCCCGGCGTGACCGCGCCGGCGGATCAGGGCGGGCTGGGCTTTCACTACAAATGGAACATGGGCTGGATGCACGACACGCTGCGCTACATGGCGCACGACCCCATTCACCGCAAGTACCGCCATCACGACGTCACGTTCGGCATGGTCTATGCCTACAGCGAGCGCTTCATCCTGCCGCTCTCGCACGACGAGGTGGTGCACGGCAAGGGGTCGCTGCTGGGCAAGATGCCCGGCGACGCGTGGCAGCGCCTGGCCAATCTGCGGGCCTACCTGGGCTTCATGTGGGCGCATCCGGGCAAGAAGCTGCTGTTCATGGGCGGCGAGCTGGCGCAGCCCGCCGAATGGAACCACGACGCCCACCTCGACTGGAACCTGCTGGACGCGCCCAGCCACCGCGGCATGCAGCGGCTGGTGGCCGATCTCAACGCCCTCTATGCGGAACTGCCCGCCCTGCACCGCCTGGACGCCAACCCGGCCGGCTTCTCGTGGGCCGTGATGGACGACCACGACAACAGCGTGCTGGCTTTCGTGCGCACCGACGGCGCCCAGCAGCTGCTCGCCGTCTGCAATTTCACGCCCGTGGCGCGCCACGATTACCGCGTCGGCGTGCCGCGCCACGGGCGCTGGGTGGAGCGCATCAATACCGACGCCGTCTGCTACGGCGGCTCGGGCATGGGCAACCAGGGCGGCGCGAACACCCGCGACACGCACGCTCACGGGCACCCGCAGGCGCTTTCGCTGACCCTGCCGCCGCTCTCGGCCCTTTTCCTGCTCCACCAAGGCCAGGGCGACTCTTGACAGGCTGAATTCCCATGAATCCCACCCAACTGCACCGCATCCAGGGCGGCAAGCCCTACCCCCTCGGCGCTTCCAGCGACGGCCTGGGCGTGAACTTCGCCGTGTTCTCGGCCCACGCCACGCGCATCGAGCTGTGCCTGTTCGACCCCAAGGCGCGCAAGGAGCTGCGCCGCTTCACGCTGCCGGAATGCACCGACGAGATCTGGCACGGCTACCTGCCCGACGCGCAGCCCGGGCTGATCTACGGCTACCGGGCGCACGGCCCCTACGACCCGCGCAACGGCCACCGCTTCAATCCGCACAAGCTGCTGCTGGACCCCTACGCCAAGCAGCTCACCGGGCCGCTGCACTGGAGCGACGCGCTGTTCGGCTACCGCATCAACCACGCCCGGGCCGACCTCAGCCTGGACCGCCGCGACAGCGCGCCCTGCATGCCCAAGGCCGTGGTCACCGAGGAAGCGCCCTTCAACTGGGGCGACAGCATGGCGCCCCGCACGCCCTGGACCGACACCACCCTCTACGAAATGCACGTGCGCGGCGAGTCCATGCAGCGCGAGGACCTGCGCCAGCCGCTGCGCGGCACCTGCGCCGCCCTGGCCGATCCGCGCTTCATCGAGCACCTGCAGCGCCTGGGCGTGAGCGCCGTGGAGCTCATGCCGGTGCACGCGTTCCTGCAGGACCGCTTCCTGCTCGAACGGGGCCTGCGCAACTACTGGGGCTACAGCACGCTCTCCTTCTTCGCGCCCGAGCCCGCCTACGTCGGCCAGGGGCCCAACGAGTTGCGCCGCGCCATACGGCGGCTGCACGCCGCCGGCATCGAGGTGATCCTGGACGTGGTCTACAACCACACCTGCGAAGGCAACGAACTGGGGCCGACGCTCTCCTGGCGCGGTCTGGACAACGCCAGCTACTACCGGCTGGTGCCGGGCGACGAGCGCTACTACATCAACGACACCGGCTGCGGCAATACGGTCAATGTCTCGCACCCGCGCGTGCTGCAGATGGTGACCGACTCGCTGCGCTACTGGGCCGCCTCCTATGGCGTGGACGGTTTCCGCTTCGACCTGGGCGCAACCCTGGGCCGCGAGGGCACGGGTTTCGACCCCGGCTCGGGCTTCTTCGACGCGGTGCTGCAGGATCCGATGCTGTCGCGGCTGAAGCTGATTTCCGAGCCCTGGGACGTGGGCCCCGACGGCTACCAGCTCGGCCATCATCCGCCCGGGTTCGCCGAATGGAACGACAAGTTCCGCGACGCCACGCGCCGCTACTGGCGCGGCGACGAAGGCATGCGGGGCGAGATGGCGGCGCGCCTGTGCGGCTCGCGCGATTTCTTCGATCACCGCCACCGCCGCCCCTGGGCCGCGGTGAACTATGTGGCCTCGCATGACGGCTTCACGCTGGCCGACATCGTGAGCTACGACGGCAGCCACAACGAAGCCAACGGCGAGAACGGCCAGGACGGCCATAGCGAAAACTACAGCCACAACTGGGGCGAGGAAGGCCCCACCGACGATCCCGACATCCTGCAGACCCGCGTGCTGCTGCAGCGCGCCATGCTCGCCACGGTGTACCTCTCGGATGGCACGCCCATGCTGCTGGCGGGCGACGAATTCGGCAACAGCCAGGAAGGCAACAACAACGCCTACTGCCAGGACGCCCCGCTTTCCTGGCTCGACTGGACGCAGGCGCAAAGCGACGCGGGACGCGAGCTGTCGCGCTTCGTCGCCCGCCTCATCGCCCTGCGGCGCGCCCACCCCAGCCTGCGCGCCGCCCGCTACGGCAACGCCGCCGAGGAGCTCAGTCCGGGCGTGCCCGCCATGTCTTGGTTCGACACCGAAGGCCAGGCGCTGGACGAAGCCGCCTGGCAGAATCCCGAGGAGCGCACCCTGGCCCTGCGCCGCGCGGCGCGGCGCGAAGACAGCAGCGTGGACATCACACTGCTGCTGCTCAATCCCGGCCACGAGGCCGCGACCTTTCTGCTGCCGCAGCCCGCCGAGCACTGGATACGCGAACTGGACAGCGGCACCCTCGCGCCGGCCGCACCCCTGTCCGACGCACGGGTTCCGGTGGGCCCCCGCACGACGTGGTGCTGCTGTGGGCGGCCAAGGTGCAGGGAGCGGCGCCATGAGCATGCGTTCCGCCGGCGCGGCGGCTCCGCCCGCCTATTCGTATGCCCATGGCGCGCTGCCGCTGGGCGGCGGGACGACGCGGTTCCGCCTGTGGGCGCCCACCGCCCCGCCGGGCCTGGCCCTGGAGATCGAAGGCCGTCCGCCCATCGCGCTGCGCCGCGACGCCAAGGCTACGTGCAGGCCGACGTGCGATGCGGGCCGGGCACGCGTTACCGCTACCGC
>NZ_LHSJ01000147.1:10883-16631 GCF_001270295.1 Achromobacter sp. DMS1
CCGCGGCGCCCAGCTCGCCCGCGGCGCGGCGCCACGAGCCCTGCGCCAGCTCGCGCAGCGCCGCGTCATCCAGCAGCGGGCCGAAGGCATAGGGGTCCGCGGTGATCTGCTCCGCGTCGGGCCAGCGGATGGCAAGGCGGTACGAGCTGCCGTCGCCCGGCCGCGCCCAGGGCGCCGGGCCGGCATACAGCCCCGGATCCTGCGCGGCGAGCGGGTGCCGCGCGCCGGTTTCGTCCAGCACGTCCACGCCCAGCGCGCCGGGCGCGAAAACCCGCACCTGGCCGCCGTGCGGGCCCAGCACGGAAAAGGGATCGTTGTGCGCGCCGCAGGCCAGGGCGGCCAGCGCGCCGGGTTCGAGGTCGGTAAAGGCTGCGGCTGACGTCATTGGGCGTTTCCTTGCGCGTCGATGGCGGCCGACATCAGGGTGTCGCGGGCAAGCTCGGTCAGCGCGCACAGCGGGATCGAGATCCAGTCGGGACGGTGGCGGGCTTCATAGCTGACCTCATACGCCGCTTTCTCGATCTGCGCCAGCCGCAGCATGGCGGACTCCTGCTCGCCGTCCAGGGCGAGAGAGCTCGCCCGCGCGCCGCGATAGCCTTCCAGGAAGGCTTCGCTGGCGCGGCGGCGAAAGCGCGCCAGCAGCGCATCGCGCAGCTCCGCCGGCGCATTGGGCGCGCCCGGCGTGTCGGGCGCGCCGGCGGCCGCGTCCAGCGGCGCGCCGCCCACGGTTTCGCTGCGGGCTGCGGCCGCGGCGGCGTAGTCCAGCGAGCGCAGCATGCCCGCCACGTCCTTGCAGGGCGAGGCCAGGGCGCGCCGCGATTCCAGGTTGTTGATGGGCTCGCCTTCGAAGTCGATGAGATAGGCGTCGGTCTGCGCCACCAGCACCTGCCCCAGGTGGAAGTCGCCATGCACGCGCACGCGCAGCGTGCCGGCCTCGGCGCGCGCCAGCCGCGCCACCCGTTCGGCCAGGCGCTCGCGGTGCTCGAAGAACCACTCGGCGCATGCCTGCGAGGGCGTCTCCAGCCGGCCGAGCGCCTGGCGCAGGTCTTGCGCGGCCTGCTCCAGCAGGCCCTGCACCTGGGCCGCGTGCGCGGCCGCGTCGTCGGGCGTGCAGGCGTGCGGACGGAACGCCGGGTCGTCGGTGGGCGTGGCCAGCACGTTGTGCAGCTCGGCCAGGCGCTGGCCGATGGTGGCGGCCATGACCGCATAGCCTTCCATGCCGGCCTCGAATTCGTCGGCGCTCTGGCCCACGAGCAAGGCGTTGGCCAGCGTGCGCTTGAGGTAGTCCAGCGTCCAGCCCCAGGCGTCGCCTTCGTTGACCACGTACTGATGGGCCACCGCCAGCGTGTAGGGTACGCCGTCCGCGTCCACGCGCTGCACTTCGCCCAGCAGCGCGGGCACGTTGGCATAGCCGGCGCGCGTCAGGTGGCGCGTCATTTCGGCCTCGGGCGAGACGCCGCCGCGCACGGTGCGGATCAGCTTGAGAATGAGTTTGCCGTCCACGATCACCGAGCTGTTGGTCTGTTCCGCGCTGATCCACTGCATCGACGGCGGCTCGTCCAGCTCCACCGATTGCAGGCCGGCCTCCGGCAGGAACCGGATGACGCCGGGCTTGTCGCCCGGCTTGCCGGCGTCGCGGCCGTCCAGCTCGCGGCCGGCGCGCAGCGCCCGGACGATGTCGAGCACGAACTCCTCCTGCAGGAAGGCGTCGGCCAGCACGCCGACCTCGGCGCCGCGCCGCACCCGCGCGATGGGGTATTGCACCGCCGCGGCCTCGTCCCACACCAGCATGAAGGGCGCCTGGGCGCGCGCGCCGCCGTCGCCGTCCGCCGGCTCCAGCTCGGCCCAGTAATACTCGCCCCGGCCCTGGGTGAAGGGCGTGGCGTAGACCAGGCGCGCGCGCCGGGGCGGCGTGCTGGCCGGATACCAGCGCTGGCGCGCGAGGTACTGCGGCAGCACTTCGGTTTCCAGGGTGTTGCGCGAGCCGTCGGTCAGCACCGCGCCGCCGCGCGAGCGCAGCACCAGCGTGGGCAGCTCGGGCATCTGCTGCGGCGCGCTGGCGTGCCAGTCCGGCGGCGCGGCGTCCTGGCTCAGGTCCATCCAGTAGAACGCGTAGGGCGGCAGCGTCAGCAGGTAGGGCAGCTCGCCGATGGCGGGGAAGGGCGTGCCTCCCAGCATTTCCACCGGCACCCGGCCGGCGAATTCCTGCAGGTGCAGCTCCACCGGCTGCGCCGCGTTGGACAGGTTGGCCACGCACAGAATGGTGGTTTCTCGCCACTGCCGCAGATAGGCCAGGATCTTGCGGTTGCCGGCAAAGATGAAGCGCAGCGCGCCGCGCCCGAAGGCGTGGCTCTGGCGCCGCTGCGCCAGCAGGCGCCGCGTCCAGTTGAGCAGCGAATGCGGGTCGCGCTGCTGCGCCTCCACGTTGACGGCCTCATAGCCGTACAGCGGCCCCATCAGCACGGGCAGCGGCAGGCGCTCGGGGTCGGCGCGCGAGAAGCCGCCATTGCGGTCGGGCGACCACTGCATCGGCGTGCGCACGCCGTCGCGGTCGCCCAGGTGCACGTTGTCGCCCATGCCGAGCTCGTCGCCGTAGTACAGCACCGGCGTGCCGGGCATGGACAGCAGCAGGCTGTTCATCAGTTCCACCCGCCGCCGGTCGCGCTCGAGCAGGGGCGCGAGGCGGCGCCGTATGCCCAGGTTGATGCGCGCGCGCGGATCGGCGGCGTACACGTTCCACAGGTAGTCGCGCTCGCGGCTGGTCACCATTTCCAGCGTCAGCTCGTCGTGGTTGCGCAGGAAGATGGCCCATTGGCAGGTTTCCGGGATGTCGGGCGTCTGCTTGATGATGTCGGTGATGGGAAAGCGGTCTTCCTGCGCGATGGCCATGTACATGCGCGGCATCAGCGGAAAATGGAACGACATATGGCATTCGTCGCCGGCGCCGAAGTACTCCTGCGCGTCTTCCGGCCACTGGTTCGCCTCGGCCAGCAGCATGCGCCCCGGATACTCGGCGTCGATCACCGCGCGGATCTGCTTGAGCACCGCGTGCGTCTCGGGCAGGTTCTCGTTGTTGGTGCCTTCGCGCTCCACGAGGTAGGGCACGGCGTCCAGCCGCAGGCCGTCCACTCCCATGTCCAGCCAGTAGCGCATGACCGACAGTACTTCCTTGAGCACCTGCGGGTTGTCGTAGTTGAGGTCGGGCTGGTGCGAATAGAAGCGGTGCCAGTAATAGGCGTTGGCCACCGGGTCCCAGGTCCAGTTCGAGGTCTCGGTGTCGCAGAAGATGATGCGCGTGCCGGCGTAGGCCTTGTCGTTGTCCGACCATACGTAGTAGTTGCGCGCGGCCGAGCCCGGCCTGGCGCGGCGCGCGCGCTGGAACCACGGATGCTGGTCGGAGGTGTGGTTGACCACCAGTTCGGTAATCACGCGCAGCCCGCGCGCGTGCGCCGCGCGGATCAGCTTGCGCACGTCGCCCACCGTGCCGTAGTCGGGGTGCACGCCGCGGTAGTCCGCGATGTCGTAGCCGTCGTCGCGCCGCGGCGACGGGTAGAACGGCAGCAGCCAGATCGTATTGACGCCCAGCCCGGCGATATAGTCCAGCTTGGAGATCAGGCCGGGCAGGTCGCCCACGCCGTCGTCGTTGGAATCGAAGAACGATTTCACGTGCAACTGGTAGATGACGGCGTCTTTGTACCAGAGGGCGTCGTCCAGGGGGGCTTGGGTTTCGCTGATCATGATGCCACGCGGTTCAGCCGCCCAGCGACAGGCGCCACAGGCGGTAGGGTTGATCGGGGGAGAGGACGACGCGGCGCGTCTTGCCGCGCCAGGTCTCGCGCGTTTCGGCCAGCAGGTCTTCCGCGGCCAGTTCGCCGGTGTCGGGCTGGCCGAACAGCCACAGCGGCGCTTCTATCCAGGCTTCCTGCGCGCCGTGCGGGTCCAGGCTGATGGCGGCTAGCACCACATTCCCCAGGCCCGGCGTGGCCTTGTAGAAAGCCAGCACCCGGCCGTTGCCGCTTTCCGTCGGCGTATAGCCGCGGTGGGTCTGCAAGGCGGGGTTGGCGCGGCGGATGAGGTTCAGCCGGGTGATTTCGGCGCGGATATTGCCCGGGGCATGCCAGTCGCGCTGGCGCAGCTCGTACTTCTCTGCGTCGAGGTACTCTTCCTTGCCGGGCAGCGCGGCCGATTCGCACAGCTCGAAACCGCTGTACAGGCCCCACAGGCCCGAGCCGGCCGCCGCCAGGGCGGCGCGGATGAGAAAGCCGGGCCGCCCCGAGGTCTGCAGGAACACGGGGTTGATGTCCGGCGTGTTCACGAAGAAGTTCGGACGGAAGAAGTCGGCCGCCGGCGGGGCCGACAGCTCGCGCAGGTAGTCGTCGAGCTCTTCCTTGTCGTTGCGCCACGTGAAGTAGGTGTACGACTGGGTGAAGCCGATCTTGGCCAGCCGGTACATCATCTTCGGCCGGGTGAACGCTTCCGACAGGAAGATCACGTCCGGGTGGCGGGCGTGCACCTCGGCGATCATCCATTGCCAGAACGGCAGGGGTTTGGTGTGCGGATTGTCCACGCGGAAGATGCGCACGCCGTGCTCCACCCAGAACAGCACCACGTCGCGCAGGGCCCGCCACAGCGGCAGCCGGCGCATGTGCCGGCCGGTGGCGCCGTAGAAGGCCACGTTGACGATGTCCTCGTATTTCTTGGGCGGGTTTTCCGCATAGCGCAGCGAGCCGTCCGGCCGCCAGGAGAACCAGTCCGGGTGCTGGGCCAGCCAGGGGTGGTCGGGCGAACACTGGATGGCGTAGTCCAGGGCGAGCTCCATGCCGTGGGCCGCGGCGGCATCCACCAGCCGCAGGAAGTCGTCCAGCGTGCCCAGCGCGGGCTCGATGGCGTCATGCCCGCCATTCGCCGAGCCGATGGCGTAGGGGCTGCCGAGGTCGCCGGGCTCGGCCCGCAGACTGTTGTTGCGCCCCTTGCGGTTGCGCTCGCCGATGGGATGGATGGGCGGCATGTACAGCACGTCGAATCCCATGTCGCGAATGTCGGGCAGCCGCGCGATCACGTCGTCGAAGGTGCCGTGGCGGCCGGGTTCGCGCGCCTGCGAACGCGGGAAGAGCTCATACCAGCTGGCAAAGCCCGCTTCGCGCCGGTCGACCCACAACGGAAAGGGCACGGGGCTTTCCGTCTCGAAGGAGCGTTCGGCCGCTACCCGCATCGCCTGCGCCAGCCCCTCTTCGAGCAGCGCGGGAATGCGGCTTTCGGCGGAATGCGCGGCGTCGTCCTCGAACATCGCCAGCGTCTCGGCCAGCCGCCGCCGCGCATCGTCGTCGTTCAGGTCACCGGCGCGGGCCAGGGCCGCGCGCAGCAGCGCCAGGCCTTCCTGCACTTCCAGGCCGACGTCGGCGCCGGCGCGGTGCTTCACTTCCAGCTCATGGCGGAAGCTTTCCCACGCATCCAGCCACGCGCAGACGGCGAATTCGTGCGGGCCGACGCGGTGCGGCCGGAAACTCGCCTCCCAGCGGTCGTTGGATTCGTGGCGCATGGGCTCGGCGCGCCAGCGCGTCTCGTCGACGGCGCGCCAGCGCAGTTCGGCGGCGATCCGGTCATGGCCGTCCATATAGATGTCGGCCTGCACGGTGACGCGTTCGTGGGCGATGCACTTCACCGCGAAAGCGCCGCCGTCCACCGACGGCGTCACCTGCTCGATGACGATGCGCGCGGCGCGCGCCCTCGGTGCGCGGCCGGCCGCCG
>NZ_LHSJ01000148.1:0-10266 GCF_001270295.1 Achromobacter sp. DMS1
CCCCGCCCAACGGTAAACTTCGTCTGTCACGCCCTCTCGAGTCTGTTCATCATGAGCCAACTGAGTTTTTCTGAAGCGGAATTTGCCGGTAAGCGCAAGAAGACACGCCGTGAGAAGTTCTTGAACGAGATGGATCGCACGGTGCCGTGGGATTACCTGGCCGGTGAGATTGCCAAGCACTACCCGCAAGAAGGCAAGGTGGGTCGCCAGCCGTATCCCATTGAGACGATGCTGCGGATTCACTTCATGCAGCAATGGTTCAACCTGAGCGACCCAGCGATGGAAGAGGCGTTGTACGACAGTTTTTCGATGCGCCAGTTCGCCAAGCTGCCCGGTGGTCGTGCGCCGGACGAGACGACGATCCTGAACTTTCGTCACCTGCTTGAGAAGCACAACATTGCCGAAGAAATGTTCGAAGGCGTGAACCTGCTGCTGCAAGACTATGGGCTGATGGTGCGCCGGGGAACGATTGTGGACGCGACGATCATCGATGCGCCCAGCTCGACGAAGAACGCCCAGGGCGCGCGGGACCCCGAGATGCACCAGACCAAGAAAGGCAATAACTACTTCTTCGGCATGAAGGCGCACATCGGGGTCGATCTGCATACGGGCTTGGTGCATTCGGTGGTGGGTACGGCGGCCAACGTGGCGGATGTGACGCAGGTCGATGGGCTGCTGCACGGGGAGGAAGAACTGGTCTTGGGTGATGCGGGCTATCAAGGTGTGGGCAAGCGCGAAGAACACCAGGGGCGCGATGTGCAGTGGCATATTGCGTTGCGCCCGAGCCTGCGCAAGAAGTTGAGCAAGACGGTGCAATCCTTGCAAGACGCCTATGAACACACCAAGGCCAGCCTGCGGGCCAAGGTGGAGCACCCGTTTCGGGTGATCAAACGGCAGTTCGGCTACACGAAGGTGAGGTATCGGGGGCTGGCGAAAAACACCGCGCAGTTGCTGACGCTGTTCACGTTGAGCAATCTGTGGATGGCGCGACGACATTTGATGGCAGAGGTGCGCCCATAGGACATCAAAAGGCCCGGAAACGGGCTCTTTTGAGCGAAAACACGACGGAAAATCGGGATTTTGGACGTTTTTTTCTGATTTTCTGAAATCAGGCGACAAGCAGTGATGAATTTGGGTCGGCTGGCTGATTGTTCAGACCGTCCCTAGAAGGGGATCTTCGCTGTGCTGAAGACTATTATTTTCAGCCCCGCGGAGCTTGTTCCGCGCCATGCGGGAATATGCGGATGCGGCATATTCATGGCATGCAGGCTGAGCAACTTTGGTAGCCAACATAACGGATGGCGTGAACCCATCTTATGGTTCGCAATGGCTAAAAGCAAGACGTTTCAGGTCGATATAATCCGACAAAAACAGTAATCATCCGTTAGCCTTAAACACTTCTCATAAATAGGAATGAGATAACGAAATCATTCTTTCCGGCGGCCGGGTTTTCCCGGGGGAAAATGCGCCCCGCTGCCCGGGAACCCGCCCATGCGGCCCCGCTTGCCGCAAGGGGCGCAGCCGCGGCAAGCGCGGCAGGCATGAAAAACCAGAGGGAGGGGTAACGGAAATGTTGCACGCCGCCCTGGCCGGGCGGCCCGCCGCGGGGCGCTGCCCGCCGGGGAAAGTCGCGGAGGGTTCAGTCTGGAATGCTGCCTCGGCCTTCTTCTTCCAGCCTTTGCCGCGGCAGCCGGCGAATATGAAATGCATTTTCCTGGCAAAACATCCGCCTTATTCAATCCATATAGGCGAAATCAAATACCGTATGCCCGCCCTGATAGTGCCAATGGTGCATCGAAGCATGGCGTTTTTTCAGAAAATCGGCATAGTGGATCTCGCCATCGGTTTCCACATAAGTGGAGGGCGTCAGCTCCTCGATCCGGTTGAGCGACACTCCCTTGCCGTAGTGGCAGAACCCCTGGTATTGGGCGCAGCGGATCACCTCTCCGCCAGGCGTGACAACGATTCCCGCGTTGCGGGCCCGCATGGGGTTGCGCACGATAGGGTTGCAGGCGTGCGGCGTCCATTGCGTGGAGCGCGGCGAATCGGAAAAGAAGGCGAATAATTCGTCGCAATGGCTCTGGCCGTCGGTGCGGTCGATATTGGTGAGCAGCCACCAGTATTCGCCGTGCTTGAATATTATGGTGTCGACCGCCGATATATTCGTCATCAGCGTCATGTCGAGCTCCCACCTCAAGGGAAAATCGGTGCATTTCCAGAGCTCGATGCTGCGGTTTCCGCATGTTTCGGGAACCATGTACGTGGTCCCTTCGTATTCGAATATATACGGAAAGGATAAATGGTAGGGCAGGTTCAGCGCGGTTCCTATCAGCCGGAAGTCCCCGTCGGAGTATGTCGCGACCGAAATCGTGCCTTTGCGGGAATTAAAATCGTAGTCTTCGAAGAATATATAGGGTTTCTGGTCCCGCATATAAACAAAAGGGTCCGCGAAAAACCGACCCTTCGGGGGCTGCAGCACCATGGCCTCGGACACCACGGCCTGCTGGCGCGCTGACGGAAACATGCCGATCCGCCAGCGTATGTTCTTTTTCATGATGCGGCGCACAACGAGGTCCGCCATTAAGGACGGTCTGAACAATCAGCCAGCCGACCCAAATTCATCACTGCTTGTCGCCTGATTTCAGAAAATCAGAAAAAAACGTCCAAAATCCCGATTTTCCGTCGTGTTTTCGCTCAAAAGAGCCCGTTTCCGGGCCTTTTGATGTCCTATGGGCGCACCTCTGCCATCAAATGTCGTCGCGCCATCCACAGATTGCTCAACGTGAACAGCGTCAGCAACTGCGCGGTGTTTTTCGCCAGCCCCCGATACCTCACCTTCGTGTAGCCGAACTGCCGTTTGATCACCCGAAACGGGTGCTCCACCTTGGCCCGCAGGCTGGCCTTGGTGTGTTCATAGGCGTCTTGCAAGGATTGCACCGTCTTGCTCAACTTCTTGCGCAGGCTCGGGCGCAACGCAATATGCCACTGCACATCGCGCCCCTGGTGTTCTTCGCGCTTGCCCACACCTTGATAGCCCGCATCACCCAAGACCAGTTCTTCCTCCCCGTGCAGCAGCCCATCGACCTGCGTCACATCCGCCACGTTGGCCGCCGTACCCACCACCGAATGCACCAAGCCCGTATGCAGATCGACCCCGATGTGCGCCTTCATGCCGAAGAAGTAGTTATTGCCTTTCTTGGTCTGGTGCATCTCGGGGTCCCGCGCGCCCTGGGCGTTCTTCGTCGAGCTGGGCGCATCGATGATCGTCGCGTCCACAATCGTTCCCCGGCGCACCATCAGCCCATAGTCTTGCAGCAGCAGGTTCACGCCTTCGAACATTTCTTCGGCAATGTTGTGCTTCTCAAGCAGGTGACGAAAGTTCAGGATCGTCGTCTCGTCCGGCGCACGACCACCGGGCAGCTTGGCGAACTGGCGCATCGAAAAACTGTCGTACAACGCCTCTTCCATCGCTGGGTCGCTCAGGTTGAACCATTGCTGCATGAAGTGAATCCGCAGCATCGTCTCAATGGGATACGGCTGGCGACCCACCTTGCCTTCTTGCGGGTAGTGCTTGGCAATCTCACCGGCCAGGTAATCCCACGGCACCGTGCGATCCATCTCGTTCAAGAACTTCTCACGGCGTGTCTTCTTGCGCTTACCGGCAAATTCCGCTTCAGAAAAACTCAGTTGGCTCATGATGAACAGACTCGAGAGGGCGTGACAGACGAAGTTTACCGTTGGGCGGGGGAATTGTTCAGACCATCCTTAAATATAAAGCGAGCCGAAAGCATTGAAGAATTTGCGTGATTTCGAGGCTTTTGGGGGAAGTATCGCGGAGAAAGTCAGCGCAGGCGGTCAGTTGCGTCACAAGTTTGCAAACATTGACTCGCCAATCCTGACATTTACAAACATTATCTCGATCTATCGAAACCCACTCGTCCTCGAATAATCACCATGGCTTCGTTCACGCTTAAAAGCACTGTTGTCGCCCTTGCTCTGGCCGGCCTTCCCGCGGCATATGCCCAGACGCCGGTCACACTGAACCAGATCGTCGAACAGACGCTGCTCAGCAACCCCGAAATCCAGGCCAAGTACCACGACTTCCAGGCTTCGCTCGAAGGCCAGAACGTGGCGCGCGCGGCCTTCTTCCCGCAGGTCAACCTGCAGGGCTCGATCGGCCGCCAGTACCGCAACAAGGTGCCGGGCGAAGGCTCCCAGCAATGGACGCAGCCGGGCTGGTCGGCCGAATTGCGCCAGCTCATTTTCGACGGCTTTCGCACCAGCAACGATGTGAAGCAGGCAGGTTTCGACAAGCTGGCCCGCTTCTATGACCTGCTGGCCACCAGCGACAGCACCGCGCTGGCCGCGGCCCAGGCGTACATCGACCTGGAGCGCTACCGCGACCTCGAAATGCTCGCCCGCCAGAACTACTCGCTGCACGAGGAAACCCTCAAGCAGATTGGCGAACGCACCGAATCGGGCGTGGGACGCCGCGTGGACCAGGAACAGGCCGGCGGCCGCCTGGCCCTGGCCCAGACCAACCTCATGACGGAATCGGCCAACCTGCTGGACGTGCAGCAGCGTTTCCAGCGCATCACCGGCGCGCTGCCGCCCGCCAGTCTGCAGCCCGTGCCCGACCTGAGCGGCAAGCTGCCCGGCAAGCCGGCCGATTTCAACGAGTCGCTGCGCCGCAACCCGTCGTTCCTGTCGAAGCAGGCGGGTCTGCAGGCCGCGCAGGCGGGCGTGGCCTCGTCCAAGGGCGCGTTCTCGCCCAAGTTCGAATTCGTGGCGGCCACCGGGCGCGATCAGACGGATCCGACCCCGGAAAACCGCGACATCCAGACCTCGTCGGTGCAGCTCGTGATGAGTTACAACCTGTACCGCGGCGGCGCCGACTCCGCGCGCGTGCGCCAGACGGCCGCGCAGTCCTATGCCGCCCGCGACATCCGCGACTACACCTGCCGCAACGTGCAGCAGGATCTCGCGGTGGCCTGGAACAACATCGTCAGCCTGAACCAGAAACTGCCCTTCCTGCGCGACCATGAAATCGCCACCGCCAAGGTGCGCGACGCCTACCGCCAGCAGTTCCAGATCGGCCAGCGCTCGCTGCTGGACCTGCTGGACACCGAGAACGAGCTTTTCGAATCCCGCCGCGCGCTCACCAATGCGGTTTATGATCTGCGCCTCGCCCAATACCGGTGGCTGGCGCTGTCGCACCAGCTCCTGCCCGCTCTGTCGCTGCGCCCCGCGCGCGACGAGATGCCCGAGGAAAACGGCAAGCTCGAGGTTTCCGACGAAGTGATCAAGCTCTGCAACTCGACGGTTCCGGACGCCGCCAGGCTGGCTCCGGTCAGGGTGCAATACAACGAAGGAACGCTGCCGCCGACGCTGGTGCCGCTGAACGCGCCGGCCAAGGCGCCCAAAGCCGCGCCCTGACCCGCGCCGGGCGCAGGAGGCCCCATGGCAAATCCGAAGAAAGACTTTTCGCAACTGGACGCGGACTTTGTCCGCGTGCTGGAAGACCTGATCGACGCCTTGATTGCCAACGGCACCTTGCGCCTGACCGATCTGCCCATCCAGGCACAGCAGAAGTTGACGCAGCGCAAACAGACTCGCGCCCGTCTCTCGAAACATCTCGATCTGCTCGATGACGACGATGGACAAGTTATCTGAAACCTCGTTCCGGGAGTGGCGCGCCGATGCGCGCGCCGCGCACGACGACCCCCTTCTGGACTGCCTGGTGGAGGTCACGCGCCTGCATGGCGTGACGGCCACCGCGCAGGCGCTGTCGGCGGGCCTGCCGCTGGAGTCGCACCGGCTCACGCCCGCCCTGCTGCCGCGCGCCGCGGCGCGCGCGCAATTGTCGGCGCGGGTGGTCAAGCGCGGGCTGGCGGACATTCCCGCCGACCTGCTGCCCGCCATCCTGCTGCTGCGCGGCGAGCGGGCCTGCCTGCTGCTCAGGAAAGACGGCGACGTCTGCATCGTGAGCCACCCCGAGCTGGGCGGCAGCGCCATCGAGATGAGCCAAGACCAGCTCCTGGCCCAATACACCGGCCTGGCCTGCCTCATCCGGCCCCAGTTCCGTTTCGACGCCCGCTCTCCGGAGGTGGCCAAGGTGCGCACGCGCCACTGGTTCTGGGCCGCCATCATGGAAAACCGCCGCCTGTACCGCGACGCGCTGATCGCCGCCCTGCTGATCAACCTGTTCGCGATGGCCATGCCGCTCTTCACCATGAACGTGTACGACCGCGTCGTGCCCAACAACGCGGTGGAAACGCTGTGGGTGCTGGCCGCCGGCATCGGCCTCGTCACGATCTTCAACACCATTCTGGGCACCGCGCGGGCGCACGTGGTCGACAGCGCCAGCAAGCGCGTGGACGTCCGTCTTTCGGCCCAGATCATGGAACGCGTGCTCGATCTGCGCCTGGAAGGACGGCCCGTGTCCGTGGGGTCGTTCGCGGCCAACCTGCGTTCTTTCGAATCCATCCGCGATTTCATCGCCTCGGCCACCATCACCACCCTGGTGGACCTGCCGTTCATCCTGCTGTTCCTGGCCGCGCTGGTCTGGATCTCGCCCTGGATGATCCTGCCCCCGCTGGCGGCCATCGTGCTGATCCTGCTGGTTTCCCTGGCGGCCCAGGCGCGCATGGAGTCGCTGACCATGTCCTCGTTCCAGGCATCGTCGCAGCGCAATGCCACGCTGGTGGAAGCCCTGACCGGCCTGGAATCGGTCAAGACCCTGAATGCGCAGAGCGCTATCCAGCGCAACTGGGAGCGCGCCACCGAGTTCATTGCCCAGACCGGCGGCAAGCTCAAGCTCATTTCCTCGTCCGCGGTGGGATTCGTGCAGGCATGCCAGCAGCTCGTCTCGATCTCGGTCGTGATCATCGGTGTCTACCAGGTGCAGGACTCGGCCATGTCCATGGGCGGCATCATCGCGGCCTCCATGATCGCCGGCCGCTGCCTGGCGCCGCTGGGCCAGGTGGCGGGGCTGCTCATGCAGTACCAGAACGCGCGCACCTCGCTGGCTTCCATCGACAACTATATGAAGCTGCCGGTGGAGCGCCCGCCCGAGTCGGAATTCCTGCACCGCCCGGTATTTCATGGCGGCCTGGAATTCCGCGACGTGAGCTTCGTGTACCCCGGCGCGCGCCAGCCCGCGCTCAAGAAGGTGTCGTTCAAGCTCAAGCCGGGCGAAAAAGTGGGCATCATCGGCCGCATCGGCTCGGGCAAGACCACACTGGAAAAGCTGGCCCTCGCCCTTTACCAGCCCACCGAGGGCGCGGTGCTGCTCGACGGCGTGGACATCCGCCAGATCGACCCCGCCGACGTGCGCCGCGCGATCGGCTACGTTCCGCAGGATCCGCTGCTGTTCTACGGCAGCCTGAAGCACAACCTGGCGATGGGCGCGCCGTACGCCGACGACGCCACCATCCTGGCGGCGGCGGACACGGCGGGCGTCACCGAATTCGCCAACCTGCATCCCGACGGCTTCGACATGGTGATCGGCGAACGCGGCGAATCGCTCTCGGGCGGCCAGCGCCAGTCGGTGGCGGTGGCGCGCGCGCTCATCAACGACCCGCCCATCCTGCTGCTGGACGAGCCCAGCAGCAATATGGACCACCAGAGCGAGGCCCAGCTGCGCCAGCGCCTGAAGGCCGCCAGCGCGAACAAGACCGTTCTGCTCATTACGCACCGCACGGCGCTGCTGGAATTGGTGGACCGTCTCATCGTCATCGACAACGGCCATATCGTGGCCGACGGCCCGAAGGAACAGGTCGTCGAGGCGCTGCGCCAGGGACGGGTCGGACGGGGCAGCTGAGGATTCCATGCAAATCGATTCCGTCCGAAACCGTCCTTCGCTTTTCAGCCTGCCCTGGCGCATGCTGCGCGGCGCCTTCGTGTCGCTGTTCGACCTGCTGCTCAACGGCGTCGAAAAAGGCAAGCCCCGCAAGCGCTCCGGCTACGTGGGCAATGCCGAATGGCTGATCCACGAGTCCGAGGCGCGCGGCTCGCGCATCCTGCTGTGGGTGTCCCTGATCGCGGTCGCCCTGCTGCTGGTCTGGGCTGCCGTCAGCCCCATCGACGAGGTGGTGCGCGGCGAGGGCAAAGTGGTGCCTTCGCGCCAGGTCCAGATCATCCAGAGCCTGGACGGCGGCATCGTGGACGAAATCCTCGTGCGCCCCGGCCAGGAAGTGGAAGCCGGCCAGATCCTGCTCAAGATCGACCCCACGCGGTTCGCCTCCTCGCTCGGCGAGAACAACGCCGAATACCTTTCCCTGCTGGCCAAGGCCGCTCGCCTGAAGGCGCTGGCCACGGGCGAACCCTTTACCGCGCCCGAGGAAGTGCTGAAGCAGGCGCCGGGCCTGGTGGAGATGGAGCGCAACGCCTGGCAGGCGCGCACCACCGAGCTGAACGCCACCGTCAACGTGGCGCGCGAGCAGCTCAAGCAGCGCCAGGAAGACCTGCGCGAAACCATCGCCAAGCGCGACCAGGCCGCCGCCAGCTGCGCGCTGACTTCGCGCGAACTGCAAGTGACGCGCCCGCTGCTCAAGAGCGGCGCGGTTTCGGAGGTGGACCTGCTGCGCCTGCAGCGCGACGTGGCCCGCTTCTGCGGCGAGCAGAAAGGCGCCGAGGCGCAGATCGACCGCTTCCAGGCCTCCATCAAGGAAGCCGAGAGCAAGATCCAGGAAACGGAACTCAACATCCGCAACCAGGCGCGCAGCGAACTCTCGGAAACCAACACCAAGCTGGCGACCCTGCAGCAGAGCAAGCTGGCGCTGGCCGACCGCGTCAAGCTGGCCGAAGTGCGCGCGCCGGTGCGCGGCATCATCAAGACCATTTTCAACAACACGGTGGGCGGCGTGGTGCAGCCCGGCAAGGACATCATCGAGATCGTGCCCGCCGACGACACGCTGCTGCTCGAGGTCCGCGTGCAGCCGCGCGACATCGGCTTCCTGCATGCCAGGCAGAAGGCGGAAGTGAAATTCACCGCCTACGACTTCTCCATCTACGGCGGGCTGGAAGGCGAAATCGAGCAGATCGGCGCCGACACGGTGACGGACGACAAGGGCAATTCCTATTACGTGGTGCGGGTCCGCACGAACCGCAGCACGGTGGGCGACAAGCACCTGCCCATCATCCCTGGGATGGTGGCCGAGGTGCACATCCTGACCGGCAAGCGGACGGTGCTGCAGTATCTGCTCAAGCCCGTGCTGCGCGCCAAGGCGAACGCATTTACCGAGCGCTGAAGGAGTTATGAAACCGACACCCGTGTTGTTGATCACGCATGACGAGCTGCTCTGGCAACAATGGCGCAACCTGGATGGCACGCGGTGGCTGCCGGCGCGCGGGCGCACGCTGGCCGACCTCGCCCGCTGGCGCGGCCAGGGCCGCAGCCTCGCTATCCTGGACAGCGACCTGCCCCGCCTGCCGGGGTGGCACGACGCCTCCTGGGCGGCCGTGCTGGACGGCGCTCAGGTCATCGTGGCCAGCCCTCGCCCCACGGATGAGCAAGGCACGCAGGCCCTGGGCGCGGGCGCGGCCGGCTACTGCCATGCCTACGCCTCGCCGGCCGCGCTGGCCCAGGCGCTGGAAGTCGTGGCATCCGGCGGCATCTGGATGGGACGCTCGCTGGTCACGCGCCTGCTGCGCCTGGTGGAAGAGCGCGCCCAGCCTCCGGCCTCCTGGAACCTCGGTCTGACCGAGCGCGAAGACATGATCGCGCGCCGGGCCGCCACCGGCCAGGCCAACGCCAGCATCGCCTCCGACCTCGGCATTACCGAACGCACCGTCAAGGCGCACCTGTCGGCCGTATTCGACAAGCTGGGCGTATCCGACCGCCTGCAGCTGGCGCTGCTCGTGCACGGTATTTCCGCTCCCCAGGAACGGCGCAGCAAAGTCGCCTCATAACCTGTCCTTGAGGACAATACCGCCGCCGCGGCATGCCCTCTAGTATTCGGCCATCACGGATGATTCCCTCAAAGGATCCAAAATGGCCAATGCCTCCCCCGCTATCGTTTCCGAACTCACCGGCCGCGCGTGGATACGCAATAGCGACGGTTCCCTGACCGAGCTGCACGAAGGCAGCAAGGTGCCGGCCGGCAGCGACATCGTCACCGCCTCGGGCGCCACGCTCACGCTCCAGGTCGAGAACGGCATGCCGCTGGTCATCGGCGAGAACCGCGACGTGGCGCTCAACGGCGATGCCGGCGCGGGCACGCTGGCCGATCCTTCCGAGGCCGCGGTCGCGCCGCCCTCCGGCAC
>NZ_LHSJ01000149.1:0-10191 GCF_001270295.1 Achromobacter sp. DMS1
CCCCGGCGGCGGAGTCGCCGCCGGACAGCCGCCGCATGCGCGCGCGGAGGTCTTCCAGCCCGATGGGCTTGATGAGGCATTCGTCCATGCCCGCCTCGATGCAGCGCGCGATTTCGTCGCTTTGCGCATCGGCGGTCAGGCCCAGGATCAGGCAGGCGGCGCGGCCCGCGCTGCGTTCCTGGGCGCGGATGGCGCGGGCCAGTTCGGCGCCCGGCATGCGGGGCATGCGGCAGTCCGTCACCACCACGTCGTAGTCGTGCCGGTTCCACATGGCCAGCGCCTGCCGGCCGTCCACCGCCGCGTCGGCTTCATGGCCCAGGAATGCCAACTGCTGGGTAAGCAACTGCCGATGCTCGGGCTGGTCGTCCACGACCAGCACGCGCAGTACGCGTGCCGCCGGCGGTCCCGCGGAGTCCGGATCGTGTTCCGGCGTGCCGGGCGCTTCGGGATCGAGCAGGTTCAGGACGAGCGAAATGTCGATGCGCGTGCCCTGGCCGGGCGTGCTGTGGAGTTCGAGCCTGCCTCCCATCATTTCGCAGAGCGATCGCGAAATGACCAGGCCCAGGCCGGTGCCTCCGCAGGTATCGGCCGGCGTGCGGACCACCTGCTCGAAAGGCTTGAACAGCCGTTGCCGGTCCTGGGCCGAAATGCCTATGCCTGTGTCGGCCACCATGATGCGCACGGCCATGCGCTCGCTATCCAGGGCTTCGCCGCGCAGGGCCAGCGTGACCGACCCCTGATCGGTGAACTTGATGGCGTTGCTTACGAGGTTGGAGAGCACCTGCTTCATCCGCGTGGGGTCGACCAGCACGTCGCGGTTGAGGGCGGCGTCCAGGTCCAGCACCAGGCGCAGCCCCTTCTGGCGCGCCAGGCCCTCGAAGACGCGGGCCACCGATTCGGCCAGCACGCGCAGGTTGGCTCGGGCGGGGGAGAGGCTCAGCCGGCCGGACTCGATCCGCACGATGTCGAGAATGTCTCCGATCAGCGCCAGCAGGCTTTTCGCGCCGCTGTAGGCTGTTTCGATGTTGCGCCGGTCTATGGTTCCCGTTTCGGCCTGTCGCAGGGCCAGCTCCAGCGTGCCCAGCACGGCGCTCATCGGCGTGCGGATCTCGTGGCTCATGGTGGCAAGGAAAGTGGTTTTGGCCTTGTTGGCCTGGTCGGCCAGGCGCTTGGCCTGCTGCAGGTCGCCGATCAGACGCTCCTGCTCGGCGGCGAGCTGTTGGTGGGAGGTAATGTCGTGCCAGCCGCAGACCACGCCCACCACCTCGCCCTGCGCGTCGCGGCATGGCGCGATCCAGTGGTCCAGCCAATGCGGCGCGCCGTTGTATTCGATCAGGCGGTTCTGGCGCACCGGCTCGCCGGTGCGCATGGCCTGCATATAGGCCTCGTGCAGCGCCAGCGCGCCTTCCAGCGTGGCGGGCGTCTGCTGCACGGTCTTGCCCAACAGTTCCGACGCCGGCGCGCCCAGCGCGGCCTCGTAGCTGCGCGAGCAGAAAATCAGCCGGCCGTCGCGGTCGCGCGCGTAGATGGGAGGCGAAACCGAATCGCTGAAGATCCGGGCCAGCGTCAATTGGGACAGGAGCGACTGTTCGGCGCGGCGGCGGCGCCGGATCTGCAGGCGCTGCCGCAGGATGACCGCGAGCAGCAGCGCCGAGGCAAGCCCGGCGGCAAAGATCAGGCCCGTGATGACTTCGCGGAAATCCCCCCAGGTCTGCTTGCCGATGAGCGGATTGGGCCGCCACTGGCTCAGGATGGCGTTCATCTCTTCGGGGCCGATCTGCTGCAGCACCTTGTCCAGTATCGACCGCAGCTCGGCATCGCTGCGCCGGACCGCGAAACTCGCGTGGGCGGGTTCCAGGTCGGTGACGCCCGAGATGGCGAGCGTGTCGGCATGGATCTTGGCGACGTAATAGCGCGCCGCGGGCAGGCCGAGCAGGGCGGCGTCGGCGCTGCCTGCCGCGACGGCCGCCATGGCCGCCTGCGTGGACCCGGACTGGATGACTTCTATGCCGGGATACCGCCGGGCCAGCTCCTGGATGGCGATATGTCCGCGCGCCAGGACCAGGCGTCCGCCTTGCAGCGCGGACAGCGATGGAATGCGCCGGCTGTCTTTCTTGCGGGTGACGAGCACGAACGGATCGCTGGTGAAAGGCTGGGTGAAGCGCAGGCGCTCTTCGCGCAGCGGGCTGCTCGTCAGCAGCGACAGGTCGGCTTCGTGGGTTTCGACCGCTTCGGACATCGCGGCCAGGCTGCCCGCGCGCGAGATATCGAATCGCAGTCCGGTGCGCTGGGTGACGATTTCGAGAATGTCCGTGAGCGCGCCGTTGAAGTTGCCTTCGCTGTCCAGGAAGGCGGCGGGCGCGAGATCCTGGTTGATGATCAGGCGCACGGAAGGGTGGCGCGCCAGCCAGCTTTTCTCTTCGCTGGTGAGCGTGGACAGCGGTTCGCGCGGCAGGAACGTGCCGCCGGCCCAGCGCCGGGCGATCCTGTCCAGGCGCTCGCTGCCCATGGCCTGCAGGGCGGTGTTCACGATGTCCGCCAGCCGCGCATCATCGCGCCGCAGGGCGAAGGCGAAGCCGCCGGATTCCACGGGAAGATAGCGGTCAACCTTGATGTAGTTAAAGTAGTTCCTGCCGATGAGATAGCGCGCGGAGAGCGAGTCGCCGAGGTAGAGATCGGCGTTGCCGAAGGCCACGGCGGCGATCGCCTCGGTGGTGTTGCGGTATTGCGCCACCTGCGCCGCGCCTTGCGCCTGGCGCAGGGCCTCGGGCGTCAGGTAGTCCTGCGCGGTGGCGATCGTGAGGCCGGCCAGGTCGGCCGGGAATTCGCGTTTGTCCGACTGCCGCCGATAGAGGGCGGGGCGGTCCGGGGCATAGGGCCGGGTCAGCATCACCCCGTCCACGCTGCCTTCGGCATGATTGGCGCTGGCCAGCAGATCCACCTCGCCGGTTTTCAGCGCCTGCAGGGCCCGTTCCCTGCCGGGCAGTTGCTCGACTTCGATCCGGACGTGCAATTGCTGGCCGAGCAGGGCGATGACGTCCGCGGAGATGCCCTTGAAGGTCTGTTTGTAGCTGACGTCCAGCGGCGCCAGGTCGGGAGAGTAGGTGCCCAGCACCAGAGTGCCCTTGGCCCGCAGGTAGCGCCAGTCCTCGGGGGAGAGCTGCGGTTCGCCCGAAACGCGGGGGGGGGCTGGCGTCGAGCTGCAGCGGCTTTGCCTCGGGCGGGGGAGGCTGGGCATGGGTGGGCGGCCCGACGCACAACAGCGCGAGGGCCAGGACGCGGGTCAGTGAGAGAAGACTGGGCATGCGGAAATGGAAGGAATCAGGCCGATGGGCGCGGCGGGAAGCGAGGTCCGGTGGCGGCACCGCTGGAAGCGGCCGGCAAGGCGAGGCCCGATTTCCAGGATGCCAGCCGGGCAGCGTACTACGTAGGGCGCCGGCTGACAGATTCCTCTGAAGGACAGGTCCGGGTGGTCGGGACGTCGAAGGGCGCGGCGGGGTTGCATGCAGGGCGGCAGCCCGGGAAGCGTCAGTCCCAGCTCACGATCAGGCGGGCCGTTCTTCCGGCCGCGCCGGAGCGCCGGCGGAACCGTTCCCGGAGCCGGAAAGCGCGAGATGCGCACCCTCCGCGGCCACGCGATAGCGGCCGTCGGCCGAGGGCGCGATGAGATGGCCGGAGCGGTCGGTGAAGCGCGCGCTGATCGCCTGTCCCGGGGCGGCCACGACCTGGACCGTGGTGCCCGTCGTTTCTCGGGACGCGCTGCGGAATTCGACGTCCATCCGCCCCTGGGCGCGGTTCGCGGCGATGGCCGGCGGGGCCATTTCCACGCGCATGGGCGGATTCACGATGCGGCCGGTGAACCGGATGACGCCATAGGTGGTTGCGCCCATTGCCGCCGGCGTGGCGACCGACAGGCAAATCATGGCGGCGCCGAGGTAGGCGGGGCAAAGTCCGGATCTCATGATGACGTCTCCTTGTGAAAAGCAGCTTTTTCTGACGAAATCTTCAGCACTTCTACCTCAGTTATCGGTAACTGCTTACGTGGCTTAAGCCGGGTCCGCGTTTTCTCATATATCAGATTTATTCCCTCAAATGCCAGATAAATCTGATGGCGGTGGGCCGGCCGCGGTCGCTACTCTGTATTCCTCTCCGCGCTGTTTCGTGGCGCGGCCATCCCGGTCCGGCGCCGGCCAGCGGGCCGAATCGTTGAAATCCGGTCCTTGCCCAGCGCTTCCCGCCCGGCCCGGCTTCCGCCGGCGCCATGACGCGCATGGCGGGAGCTTCGCCGGCCGCCGTGCCTTCCGTGCCTGCCATGCCCATCGATACCTACCGCATACTTGTTGTCGAAGACCATCCCGCCACGCGCGCCCGCGCCATGGCGTCTTTCCTGCAACTGGGCCGGCATGCCGTCCAGGCGGCGGCCGACGGCCGCGAAGCCCTGCTACGGCTCGAGCAAGGCGGATTCGACCTCGTGCTCGGCAAGCTGCGGCTGCCCCGCCTGGACGGCGTGCAGCTCATCCGCAAGCTGCCGGTGCGCGCGTCCGCGCCGGCGCTGGCGCTCGTCGGCGACGAGCCGCAGCGCATGCTGCGCGGGGCGGCGCACCTGGCCCGCCTGCGCGGGCTCGGCTTTCTCGGCGTCTTTCCCCGCGTGACCGCGCATCCGCGCGAGCATGGTGCTGGGGGCGCTGAGCCACTGGCGCGGCCAGCCGCAGGCGGAGCGGGCCGTCCTTCCCGGCGAGCCGACCGCGACGCCCTGGAGCAGGCCCTGGACAGCGGCGCCATCCATGCGCGCTTCCAGCCCAAGCTGTCGTTGCGGACGAACACCATTTCCTCGCCGAGGCGCTGGGCGCCGCTGGCGGCATCCGCGGCATGGCCTGCTGCCGCCCGCCGCGTTCCTGCCCGCGATCGAGCGCGCCGGCCTCAGCGAGCGCCTGCTGTGGGCCATGCTCGAGCAGTCGCTGGCCGCGCGCAGGCAATGGGCCGCCCAGGGATTCGACATCGGCGTTTCGCTCAACATCCACACGCGGCTGCTCGACCAGCCCGATCTGCCCGACCGCCTGCACCGCCACGTAACGGCCCGCGACGTCTCGCCCTCATCCATCTGCTTCGAGCTCACCGAAACCAGCGACACCCAGGACGCCGCCAATTACTACGCGGGCGCATGCCGGCTTCGCCTGCTGGGGTTCGGCCTGTCGCAGGACGATTTCAGCCACGGCTACAGCTCGTTCCATCGCCTGTTGTCCACGCCCTTCACCGAAATGAAGATCGACCGCAGCCTGGTGCGCGGCGCGGCCTCCGATGCCGCGTTCGCGGCGGCCCTGGAAAGCGTGGCGCAGCTGGGCCGCCGCCTGGGCATGTCGGTAGTGGGGGAGGGCGTGGAGTCCGACGAGCAGATGCAGTTGCTGCGGGAGGCCGGCTGCGATGCGGTCCAGGGTTATCTGGTGGCCCCGGCGCTGGACCGCGACGAGTTCGGCAGGCTGCTGGACGCCTACCGCGGCGCCTGCCAGCCCACGATGGCCGAGCACGGCTGACGATGCAAGGCTGCGGCTCCCAACGCGCCCGCGCGGCGCGGAGTTCCCGTTTCCCGCTGCGGCGCCGGGCGCAATGTCGCCCGCACCGCCGCCCGCGATGTCGTTCGCACTCCCGGCTGCAACGCGGGCTGCGACGCGGACTCCGATCGCGGCTCGCCGGCCTTGCCCTCCGTGCGGACCTGCGGCCGTGGCGGCCGCGGGCCCTGCACCCGCTGGCGGGCTGTCGTCCCCCCGGGCTCTGCGTCCGCGAGGGCAGACGGATGCCGCCGCGCGTTTTCCCTTTGTCCTTTCCCGATTCTCCAATCCCATTTCCTGTTCCTGTTATGTGCCGCACTTTCTCGAAACCGTTTTGTTTCTGCTTGTTGGCGGGGCTTGCCCTGCTTGCGCTGGGCGCATCGGTCCAGGCGTCGGACCTCGCCTCGGGCCCGGGTTCGGCCGCCCCCGTCGAGGGCGGATTGTCGTTCGGCGGAGGATCCCGCTATGTGCTCAAGGAAGGGCGCAAGAAAGAAACCATGCTGATCTCCAATGACAGCAATATTCCGATGCTGGTGCAGACCACGATCGACTGGGGCGATGGCCGCGCCAGCGAGGATGTGCCGCTGGCGGTGAGCCGGCCGATGCTGGTCCTGGAGCCGCACGAGTCCAAGGCGGTGGAGATCTATTTCCAGGGCTCGGGCCTGCCGCGCGACCGCGAGTCGTTTTTCCTGTTGAGCGCGACCGGCGTGCCCCGGATCGCCGAGCCGCACCATAACTCGATGGCGGTCGCCTTGCGCCATCGGTTCAAGTTGTTCTACCGGCCCGCCTTCGCATCCGAGCATGTCGAAGACGTGCCCGAGAAGCTGGGCTGGGAGCTCCGCAAGGCGTCGGGCGCGGCGGGCGCCGCCGTGGTGGTGTCCAATCCCACGCCGTTCTACACGACCATGACCGAAGTGCAGGCCCTGGACGCGCAGGGCGGGCCGTGCGGGGAGCCCTTGAACCATATCATGGTGGCCCCGCTGGCCGAGGCCGCGCTGGCCGAGCTGAATTGCCCCGCGGCCTCGGTGCTGACGTACCAGTACATCGGCGATTCGGGATTGCCGCGGCCTTACCGCGTGCAGTTGCAGGCCGGCCGGAAATCCGCCGCCCAGGCCGGAGAGAACTGAACGGCTGGACGCGGCGGGGCCGCGTGAGGCCGGGCCGCGTCAGGCGGAATCAAGTCAGGCCGGGCCGCGCCGGCTGCTACACTTGGACGCGGCCGACGGCAGGGCGCTGTTTCCCTGCGCCGTCCGCCGCGCTGCCGGCAGCGTCCAGGGCGATACGCGTCAGGATCAACGCGCTCATCGTCCGCGGTTTCGCGCGCGGTCCGCTGGCGCGCCAGCGCCTCGGGCGTGCCCCGTGCGGCCGGCTTTCTCCTATCCATCCAGGCATCGCGTCGACAGGGCTCGCAATCCGGGGCGGCGCGGCCGTCTCCGGACAGCCTCGCGCCGGCGGGCGCGGGCGGAGGCATGCGCACACAATAAGGAAATAGAACGTGGTCGAACTGGACACTATCGCGGCGGTAATTTTCGCCGTGGCCCTCTTGCATACGTTTTGCGCGCCGTTGTTTCTCAAGGCGGCTCATCGCAGCAAGCGGCACGGCGGGCTGCTGCATCTGCTGGGCGAGGTGGAGGTGGTGTTCGGCTTCTGGGCCGGCGTGCTGCTGATCGCAATGGCGCTGGCCGCGACATCCGGCCAGGCGCTGCGCTATGCGGAAACCCGCAACTACACGGAGCCAGCCTTCGTGTTCGTGGTGATGGTGATCGCCGCGTCGCTGCCCGTCCTGACGGCGGTGATGCGTTGCGTGGAAGGGCTGGCGCGGCTGCTGCCGGTTCCTCCGGCCACGGCCAAGGCCTGGCTGTGCCTGAGCGCGGTGCCGCTGGCGGGCTCGCTCATCACCGAGCCGGCGGCCATGACGATCGCGGCGCTGATGCTGGGACCGCAGGTGTTCCACCGCGGCATGCCGGAGCGGCTCAAGTACGTTGCGATCGGCGTGCTGTTCGTGAACATATCGGTGGGCGGCACGCTGACGTCTTACGCCGCGCCGCCGGTGCTCATGGTGGCGTCCACCTGGGGCTGGGACAGCGCCTTCATGTTCCAAGCCTTCGGCTGGAAGGCCGCCCTGGCCGTGTTCGTGAACGCCACCGCCGCGACGCTGCTGCTGCGTCCGCATCTGCGCGCGCCAGACGTGATGGGCCGGGGGCAGCAGTCGCCGCGCGTGTCGCCAGTGGTTATCGCGGTGCACCTGGCTTTTCTGGTGGCGGTGGTGCTGGCGGCGCACCACCCGATTGTGTTCCTCGGGCTGTTCCTGTTCTTCCTGGGCTATACGCAGGCGTATCCGGCCAGCCAGAACCGGCTCATTATCAAGGAGGCGCTGCTGGTGGGATTCTTCCTGGCCGGACTGGTGGTGCTGGGCGGCATGCAGCAATGGTGGCTGCAGCCCATCGTGAGCGGGCTGCAGCCCGTGGCGCTCTTCTTCGGCGCGCTGGGCCTGACGGCCATTACCGACAACGCCGCGCTGACCTACCTGGGCTCGCTCATCGAGGGCATTTCGGACGCGTCGAAGTACATGCTGGTGGCGGGCGCGGTGGCCGGCGGCGGGCTGACCGTGATCGCCAATGCGCCGAATCCCGCCGGCGTGGCGCTGCTGCGGGGGGCGTTCCAGAACGGCGCGGTGGGCAATGGCGGCCTGCTGCTGGGCGCGCTGGCGCCCACGGCGGTGGCCGCCGCGGCCCTGTTCCTGCTCTGACGCGCCGCGGCATCCCGGCGCAGGCGGCGCGCGCCGGGCCGCGGCGGCCACCGCCAGAACACGACTGGAACACGTATTGCGCGGTCACCCAGACAAGCGGCTTGCGGTCGCGGCTGTCGGACTCCGGCTTGCCGCCGTCGGTGCGCCAGGCCGCGGTGGCCTCGGCGCGCCAGCTCCCCACGGCCACGCGCGCGCCCAGGCCGGCGCCGGCGATGCGGCGGAAGTTCTCGCCCGGCTGCCAGGGCCGGGCGGCGTATTGCACACGCCGGCGTCGTAGACAGGGAAGGCGTGACCGGCCCGGCCGCGTAGCGCAGCTCGATCTGCGTGAGCCAGCCGCGGTCGCCATAGCCTTCGCCCACCGGATCGGCGCGCACGCCCGCCGGCCCGCCCGGGCCGAAATCCTCGGAGGAGTCCAGGTTGTCGCGGGTCCATTGCCCGCCGAAGCGCCCGTACAGGCTCCAGCGCGGCGCCAGCGATTGCAGGCGGGCAATGTCCAGGTTCACCGTGCTGAAATGGCCAGCGCTGCGGGCCGTGAGGCTGTCCGCCTCGGCCAGGGCTCCGCCCAGGTTCAGGTGCCCCACCGTCCAGTTCAGCGCGCCGTAGGTGACGCCGCCGCCCAGGCCGTCGCGCAGGTCGAACTGGGCGCTGAAGGGCACACGGTTGCTGGACTTGTTCTGGCGCACGTCGGCGGCGCGGTAGTCGTCGCGCAGCTTCTTGTGCTGGAAGTCCACGCCCAGGGTCAGGTTGCGCGACTGCGAGCGCACGAGCGGATAGCGCAGGCCCGCGCTGGCCACCTGCGCCGTGCCGCGCGCGTCCAGGTCGCTGAAGTCCTTGCCCGGCTGGTAGCCGGTATCGCCGTAGCCGACCTGGCCGGGCAGGCCGGCGCTGCCCAGCGACAGGCTGTAGCCCACGTCGCCGAAGTAGAGGTCTTCGCTGGTGCCCTGTGCGCGCACGGTGATCTGGTCGCCCGCCAGGAAGGGGCTGTTGACGGCCAGGCTGGCGTTGGCGCGGTACTGCCCGGTATAGCGGTTGTCCTGGTTGTCCAGGCCCACGCTGCCATTGACGCGGTCGCCGCGCTGGACCTGGACCGGGAGATCGCCCGCGCCGAGATCCGGGCCAGGACGGATGGACGGCGTGGCCGTCACGCCCGGCAGGTCCGACAGCAGCAGCGCGGCCGCGCGTTCCAGCGGCGCGCTTTCGATGACTTCGCCGCCGCGCAGCGGACGCAGGTAGTCCTGCGCCGCGGCCGCCAGCTTCGGGTCGGCGCTCGGCGCGCACCTGCCCGTAGCGGCCTTCCAGCACTTGCAGGCGCAGCACGCCGTCATGCAGGTTCTGGGCCGGCAGGCAGACGCGGGCGAAGGGGTAGCCGGTTTCGCGGTAGTAGCGCGTGAGTGGGTAGGCCAGTTCCTGCAGGCCCGCCAGATCACAGGTGCGGTCCTGGTAGTTGCCGAGGCGGGCGAGCAGCTGGCTCGCGGTATAGACGCTGTTGCCGGCGAGGTCGATGCGCGAGATGCGGACTTCGGGTCCGCCGGGCCGGGCCGGCGCGGGCAGCGGGCTGTCGAGGTTGAGCGGGCGCGGCGCGGCACTGGCTGGCCGTCATCGACATCGGCCTGCCCGACGGCTGCGGGCTGGATCTGGTGCGCGCGCTGCGCGGCGCGCGCGAACAGGTGGGCATCGTACTGTTTTCGGCGCGCAATACCAGCGCGACCGCATCGCGGGGCTGAACCTGGGGGCCGATCACTATATGGGCAAGGGCTGCGACCTGGACGAGCTGGCGCAGTTCCTGGCCCCGCTCGTGCGCAGGCTGGGCCTGGACCGGCCGGCCCTGCAGGCGGCCGAGCCGGAATGGGTGCTGGAAGCCGGCCCGCGGCGGCTGCGCGTGCCCGGCGCGCCGGC
>NZ_LHSJ01000015.1:0-30252 GCF_001270295.1 Achromobacter sp. DMS1
ATCGCCGTGCGGTCGCTGGGCCCGGCCTGGTGCTGTATCCGGGCGCCGCCGTCACCGGCGCGGGCATCGCGGTGGGCAACGTGCTGCTGCCCAGTCTCGTCAAGCGCGATTCTCCTTTCCGCGTGCCGACCATTACGGGGTGTGCGCCCTCATCATGGGCGGCGCGGCGGCTGGCGTCCGCCGTCGCGGTGCCCCTGGCCGGGTGGGGGGGGCCATGGCCGCGTTCGGCGACCTGGCGGGCCGCGCACGCCTGATCGGGCAGGGCGGTGGCCGCTGAGGGGGCGCGGGCCAGCCCGCCCGTTGCTTTTTTCCTTGCGTTTTCTTCTTACGGCGCGTGCCTGCGTCATGCAGCCTGCCGGATTGACATTCTTCCTGACGTAGTTGTCTAATCGTATACGATTATACGAAACATCAAGCAGGAGCCTGTTCATGAAATGGCTTGCCTCTAGCACCGGCCAGGCAACGTTCGAGGACATCAAGAACACCTCGCTGGGCAAACTGGTGCGCGACCAATTGCTCAGCGGCATTCTTTCCGGCGCTTATGCGCCCGGCCAGGCCTTGCGCGAGTCCGAGCTGGTGGAGCAGTTGAAGGTGTCGCGCGTGCCGGTGCGCGAAGCCCTGCGCGAGCTGGAAAGCTCCGGCCTGGTGGTGTCGCGCAAGCACTCCGGGGTCTACGTGCGCGAACTGAGCGACGAAGAGGTCAGGGATCTCTACCAGTTCCGCGCCCTGCTGGACAGCCATGCCGGCCGCATGGCGGCGCAACTGCCGGACGACGAGCGCGAGGAGCTCGTGCGCGAGCTGGACAACTGCGTGTCCGCTATGGACGCGGCCATCCGCGAAGGCAACGCCCAGGGCTACTACAGCCTCAATCTGGAGTTCCACTGGCTGTTCATCGAATACGCCGGCAATCGCGAGATCGCCAAGGCCTATCGCGAGATCATCCAGAAACTGCACCTGGCGCGCCTGAAGAACCTGTCCACCGAGGCGCACCGCCTCCGCTCCAACGCCGAACACCGCGAAATCGTCGACGCCCTGCGCAAGGTGACGTCGTCCGGCCAGGCCGCCGAATACGCGGAACTGCTGGCCAGGCACGTCATCAACGCCCACGATCGCCTGTCGGTGCTGTGATGCGCGCGCCGCGCCTCGCGTCTCTGGCGGCGCCCGATCCGCCCTGATCAGGGCGCTCGCCCCCGCAGCCGGGACGGCGTCCCTGGCGTCCCGGCCCATACCCAAAAAAATTCCTACGAGGAGACAAACCCATGAATCGACGTTCCTTCCTGCTCGGCGCAGGCGCGGCCGCCGCCGGCCTGCCCTGCGCCCTGCCGTCCTTCGCCGCGTCCGCCTATCCCGACCGCCCCGTCACCTACATCGTCCCGGTGGCGCCGGGCGGCGGCAGCGACTATGTGGGCCGCGCCGCCGCGAACGCTCTGGGCAATGCGCTGGGCGCCACATTCATCGTCGAGAACCAGAGCGGCGCCGGCGGCGTGATCGCGTGCCAGAAGACCATGCGCGCCAAGCCCGACGGCTACACGCTGATGCAGGGCTACGTCGCCACGCTGGGAACCAGTCCGGCCACGCGCAAGGTGCCCTACGATCCCATCAAGGACTTCACCGCGGTCGGCATGATAGGCGGCACGCCCAATGTGCTGGTGGTGAACGCCAAGCTGCCCGTGCACAACCTGAAAGCGTTCATCGCCTACGCCAAGTCGCAGGACAACGTGAACTACGGCTCGGCCGGCGCCGGTTCGCTGACCCATCTGCTGATGGAACTGCTGCTGCAGCAGGTCGGCGCCCACATGGTGCACATCGCCTACAAAGGCATCGCCCCGGCTTTCACCGACCTGCTGTCGCAGCAGACCCAGTTCATGTGCCCGGGCCTGGCCGCCGCCGTGCCGCACCTGCGGGCCGGCACCGTGCGCGCCATCGCCCTGTCCGGCGAGGCGCGCAACAAGGCATTCCCCGACGTGCCGACGTTCAAGGAGCTGGGTCTGGAGGGTTTCGACGACGTGTTGCAGTGGTACGGCGTGTCCGGCCCGGCGGGCATGGACGGCGGCGTGGTGCAGACCTTGAACACCGCCCTGAACAAAGTGCTGAAAGACCCCGGCCTGACCAAGGCGCTGGACACCGAAGCCATCGTGCCCATGCCGATGTCGCCCGCGCAGTTCGCCGCCTACGTGAGCAAGGACTATGCGCGCTGGTCCAGGGTGGCGAAAGACCAGAACATCCATCTCGACGCCTGAAGCCGAGCCCGGCCGGAATGCCTTCCTGCCGGGATTCCTGCCTTCCATGCCCCGATTTCCGTAGCACCCCGAGAGACAACATGGCCCTCAACACCAAGATCGATGCCGATCACAATGCCCCGCCGGTCACCCGCATCCTGGCCGAACACGTCGTCAACCATCCGTCGCACGGATGGGACGACGCCGTCGAGCACGAGGCGCACCGCACGTTCATGAACTGGTTGGGCTGCGCCGTCGGCGCCGCTCATCACGAAGCCTGCGAAGCCGCGCTGCGCGCCGTGCAGGTGCTGCAGCCCGCCGCCCAGGCCAGCGTGCTGGGCCGCAGCGAGCGGGTGGATATCGCCAGCGCCGCGCTGATCAACGGCATCAGTTCGCATACCTTCGATTTCGACGACACCCACCTCAAGACCATCATTCACCCCGCCGGCCCGGTGTGCTCGGCGGTGCTTGCGCTGGCCGAGCACACGGGCGCCAGCGGCCGCCAGCTTATCGACGCCATCGTCCTGGGCATCGATGTGTCGTGCCGCATCGGCAACATGATCTATCCGCACCACTATGACCGCGGCTGGCACATCACCGGCTCCACGGGCGGGCTGGGCGCCGCCGCCGCCTGCGCCCGCCTGCTGGGCCTGGATGCGGACAGAACGCAGATGGCGCTGGGCATCGCGGCCTCGCAGCCGGTCGGCCTGCGCGAACAGTTCGGCACCATGACCAAGCCCTTCCATCCGGGCGGCGCCGCGTCCGCGGGCCTGATGTCGGCCCTGCTGGCGCGCGAGGGCTTTACCTCCAGCAAGCGCGCCATCGAAGCGCCGCGCGGCTTTGCTCAGGTGCTGTCGACCAAGTTCGACTGGAACGAAATCACCGACGAGCTGGGCAAGCGCTTCGAGATTTCCTTCAACACCTACAAACCCTTTGCCTGCGGCATCGTCATCCATCCCAGCATCGACGCCTGCGTGCAGTTGCGCGCTCAGGGCGTGACGCCGGAGAACCTGGAGCGCATCGACCTGCGCGTGCACTCGCTGGTGCTGGAGCTCACCGGCAAGAAGGAACCCGCCGACGGTCTGCAAGGCAAGTTCAGCGTCTACCATGGCTGCGCGGCCGGCCTGATTTTCGGCCGCGCGTCGGAAAGCGAGTACGCCGACGACATCGTCACGCGCGAAGACGTCGTGGCCGTGCGCCGCAAAGTGGTCGCCACTGTCGACGACAGCATCGACGAAGCCGCCGTCGACGCCGTGGCCACGCTGAAGGACGGCCGCAAGGTCCACGTGTTCGTCGAACACGCCATCGGCTCGCTGCAGCGCCCCATGTCCGACCAGGACCTGGAAGCCAAGTTCAGCAGCCAGGCCGATCCCATCCTGGGAGCGGGCCAGGTGCGCAAGCTGATGGACGCGTGCTGGAGCCTGGGCAAGGCGCAGGACGTGCGCGCCCTGGCCGCGCTGGCCCGCAAGGCGGCGCAGTGAGCGCGCGCCGTCCGTCCATCGTCGTCCTGGACGATTGGGAGAACGGCCTGCGCGACGGCGTGGACTGGAACGCCATCCGGCGCGCCGCCGACGTCGCCTTGCACAACGTCGCGCTGCGCGGCGATGCGCTGCTGGCCGCCCTCGCGCAGGCCGATTGCGTCGTGCTGCTGCGCGACCGCACGCCCGTCGGCGCCGCCCTGCTGGGCAGGCTGCCGCGCCTGCGCCACATCGTGTTCACCGGCACGCGCAACAAGACGCTGGACGCGGCGGCGGCGCAGCGCGCCGGCATCCTGGTCAGCCATACGGAATGGGGGCCTTCCAAAGCCAGCACCTGCGAGATGACCTGGTCGCTGATCCTGGCCGCCACGCGGCGCCTGCCGCAGCTCATGCTCACGCCGGCGCGCAATGTCTGGCGCGATCCCGGCGCCTCGGCGTTCCTGCCCGGCGTGTTGCACGGGCAGCGTCTGGGCCTGATCGGGCTGGGACAGATCGGCCAGCGGGTCGCCGCGGTCGGCCGCGCGCTGGGAATGGAAGTGCTGACATGGAGCCCCCACATGACGCCCGAACGCGCGCGCGAGCACGGCGCGAGTTCGGTCGACCTGGACGAGCTCCTGGCCGGCTCGCACGTGGTCAGCCTGCACCTCGTGCCGGCGGCGGGCACCCGCCGCCTGCTCGATCGCGGGCGCCTGGCCCTGATGCGGCCCGACAGCCTGCTGGTGAACACCTCGCGCGCCGAACTCGTCGATACCGACGCCCTGGTTGAAGCGCTGCGGGCGGGAAGACCGGGCTTTGGCGCCTTCGACGTGTTCGACAGCGAACCGCTGCCCGGCGGCCACCCGCTGCTGGGCCTGCCCAACGTGCTGCTGACGCCGCACTACGGTTTTCTCAGCAAGCAGGTCTATGCCGAATTCGCCCGAGGCGTTCAGCGCAATATCGAAGCGTGGCTTGCGGGAGAAGAGGTGCCCCATACCCTGCCGTCGGCTGCCTGAGCGTTCGCGGCCGCGAGAGGGTGGCGGGGGGAGTGTGCGGGGCCGATGCGCGACAGGAATGATCGATGCCTGGCCTGGTGCGCATCGCGCACGAACCGGCGCTGCGCGGGGCGACGGTTAGCTCGCGGCGCGGAACGCAACGACGAGCAGGACCGCCGGCTGGAGCGGTTCAGCCCGGCATTCCTGGTGCTGCCGGTTCTGGCTGGTCCTGGCTTGCTCGCGGGTGCCTGACAGCGTCTCTGTCGAGCATTTTGCCGGGGCGTTCAAGAATCCTCGGCCCGGGCCCCTGCGCGCCCAGGGCGTCCATGGGATTGCGCAACGGGCAGTCCTTCAAGGACAGGCAACCGCAGCCAATGCAGCCGTCCAGCTCATCGCGCAGGCGGGTGAGCCGCTGGATCCGTTCATCCAGGCTTTTTCTCCAGCGCGAGGATAGCGCACGCCATTGCGCGGCCGTGAGCCTGCTGCCGGCCGGATAGCGGCTCAGCGCTTCCTTGATTTCTTCCAGCGGGATGCCGGTGCGTTGCGCCACCTTGATGATGGCGACATAGCGCAGCACGGTCGATGGAAAACGGCGCTGGTTGCCGGCATTGCGCGTACCGGCGATCAGCCCCTTCGCCTCATAGAAATGGATGGTCGATATCGCCACGCCCGAACGGTGCGCGACCTCGCCTACGGTAAGCAAGCGGGAAAAGTCGATGGGTTTCTTTGCTGCCATGCCTGTTGACCTTAACTTAACTTGAGGTTTTATAGTGCTGCGAATCCATATGGGCAAGCACTGTTGCCTGCTTTCCTTCAACGCTTCAGGCCGTTCTCGTCGAGGGCATGGCTTTGATCTCACCTGGAGACACATGATGCGCCATCGCATCGGACACGCATTGGACAGCCGGTGGCTGTGGGTCACGGCGCGCATTTTGCTGGCGGTCGTTTTTCTTTCATCCGGACTGGCGAAGCTCATCGATTTCCAGGGCGGCCTGGCAGAGATGCGCGCCGCCGGCCTGCAGCCGGAGTGGTTCTTCAACGCAGCCACGGCCACCGTACTGATCGCCGGCGCGGCGCTGATCATGCTGGACAGGGCGCTTTGGCTGGGCGCGGCCGTGCTGGCCACGTTTCTGCTGCTGACCGTTCCGATCGTTCATCGATTCTGGGCGCTTGAAAATGCCCAGGCCACGCAGGCCCTGTACTGGGCTTTGGAGCATACGTCGCTTATCGGCGGATTGATGGCGGCAGCCATTGCCAGCCGCTTCAGGAAGCGGCTGCACGTGGCATTGAATGTCTACTGCGGCGTTTCGCAGCGCTGATGGTGATGGTGATGGTCGAAAGGCAGAATGGCGTTCCCGCCAAGGAGATCCTCGGGTTTATCGTGAAGACGCCGAACGTCGCCCAGATCGGCCTGGCGTATTCCAAGGATGCGTTCGACATCGATCGGTCCCGTCAACTTCGATGGCCAGGCGCGGAGCTGTTGTCGAAACCGGAGGACATCGAGGCCGAAAAGGTGGCTGAATGGATCGCATACGACGGGAATTGCGCGACGCCGAAGCCGGACGTCGGCGCGCGTGCGTGACGACAGGGCCGTGTTCTACCGGAGAAGGAAACAGGCGATGGGCGATGGACGCTGTCGGGAGGATGGCGCGATATCGGGGAATCCCCTGCAACCACTGCCTCTACGGCGAACCCCGGAACTTCATGGTGAACGTGACCCACAAGTTCGAGTGATCTGCAGGCCGCTATGGCTCATCGACCTGCGTGAGTTCGGAGAAGTAGCGTGCCGGAGGCTTCCCGACGGCCTTCTTGAACATGGTGATGAAGGCGGTGACTGAGTCGTAGCCCAATTGGTCCGCTACGCGCTGCACCGTCTGCCCGGAGGAAAGCTGGCGCATGGCAACGATCAGATGCAGTTGCTGGCGCCAGCGTCCGAACGTCAAGCCGGTTTCCTGTAGGACGAGTCTGGCCAGCGAGCGTTCGCTCATGGCCACGAGCCGGGCCCAGTCAGCAAGTGTCCTTCGATCCGCCGGGTTGTCGGACAGCATCTTCGCGATCTTGCGCATCCGGTGCTCGTTCGATGTCGGCAGGTACAGCTGTTCGATCGGCATTTGGGCGAGCTCATCCAGAAGCACGACAGCCTTGCGTCCCGTGGGGCTGTCCGGAGCGTACTCGGGAGGCTGGCCGGCCATGTGCAGCACCAGTTCCCGCACCAGCGGGGTAATGGAAAGCGTGCAGCATTGCTCCGGAAGCGGCGCGGCATCCGGCTGCACGAAGAGATAGCAGATCCGCGCGTTGGCTGTGGCGCGAACGCTGTGGGGCATTTGCCCGGGGATCCACACGGCGCATCGCGGAGGGACCATCCAGATCGCGTTCGGCACCTCGCAGGTCACGCCGCCTTTAAGCGCAAGAACCAGTTGCCCTTGGCGATGTTGATGGACCGGGACTTCGCTGCGGTGCTCGGCGACATCCACGCGCATACCAGCCACCGGGCCACGGACCCGGGTTTCGTCGAAATTTCTCAACGACGGTTCCAGCGACATGGCCATTGTCTTCACTTTGGCAGAATTTAGTGATCTGTTGTCATTTTATCTAAATTCATATGCGAGCCCAAGCGATAACTTTCAAGCCTGCCTGTTTGTTTTTTGGAGTCATGAATGAGCCATCGTGACGCAGCCTTGGTGGTTGCGCGGCCCGCTTTGCTGATCGCGGGCCTACTGTTGATCGCGACCAACCTGCGTGCGCCCATCACGGGCGTTGCCCCCGTACTGGAGACGCTGCAATCGGCGTTTGCGCTGTCGCCGGCTCAAGCGGGGCTCTTGACGACGCTGCCGTTGCTGGCGTTTGGCGTCATTTCCCCATTTGCCGCGATGTTCGCGAGGGAGTACGGCCTGGAGCGCTCTCTGTTCGGGGCGCTGCTGCTTATCGGGGCCGGCGTGGCTGTCCGATCCACCGGGCCCGTGTGGACCCTGTATCTGGGCACGGCCATCATCGGCGCCGGCATCGCCGTGGGCAATGTGCTGCTCCCCAGCCTGGTCAAACGCGACTTCCCGGCAAAGGTGCCCACCGTTATGGGCGTCTGCTCCATTGCCATGGGCGGTGCGGCCGCGCTGGCATCCGCGGGCGCCGTGCCGCTGGGACATGCCTTCGGCTGGCAAGGCGCGCTGGGCGCCACGGCTGTCTTTCCGCTGGTTGCCGCCTTGGTGTGGACCGGCCAATTGGGCGGACATACCGGCCCGGCCAGGGGAACCGCGGCGGCGCCGCATGGAGGGCGGGTGTGGCGCTCCGCCTTGGCTTGGCAGGTAACCTTGTTCATGGGCATCAATTCCCTGGTGTATTACGTGCTGGTCGCGTGGCTGCCGTCCATCCTGACCTCCACGGGGGCTTCTCCCGAGGCTGCCGGCTCGCTTCACGGGGTGATGCAGCTCGCATCCGCCGTGCCGGGATTACTGCTCGGTCCTATCGTCAGCCGCATGAAGGACCAGCGGCTGGTCGCCTCCGCCATGGGCGGGTTGATGGCCGTGGCGCTTGTCGGATTCTGCCTGGCGCCTTCCTGGGCTTCTTTGTGGGCGTTCTGCTTCGGCCTGAGCTCGGGCGGCGGCGTGTTGCTGGCGTTGATGTTCATGGGCCTGCGGGCCAGCAACGCCCATCAGGCCGCGTCGCTGTCCGGCATGGCCCAATGTGTCGGCTATTTTCTGGCCGCGAGCGGCCCGACGCTTGCAGGCAAGCTCCACGACCTCACCGGCAGCTGGATCGCCGTGCTGCACATCGGCGTGGCCCTCGCGGTCGTGATGACGATCTTTGGCTTGCTCGCAGGCCGTTCGCGCACGATCGGGATCGAGCACCCGCAGGCTCGCCGCTAATGCCATTCATGTGCGGTCCGCTGGCATGCGCCAGGGCGGCCCGCGTCAGGGCGGCCCGCGCCTGCGGAACCATGGATTCGTGATGCATCGAAATGAGCAGCAAGACGACCTTTCTGAATGTCTCCAGCACGTCCGATGACTGGCGCGGGTTGGCGCTTTCCAACTTCGGACTATCGCCATTCATATTCAACGGCATGCTGTTCGCATCCGTCGAGGGATTCATACAAGGCATCAAGTTTCCCGAGAACGATCCGCGGCGGCTGCAGGCCTTCAACCTGAGCGGCTGGGAAGCAAAGCATCTCGGAGAGCAGGCGGACCGCGGCGGCGCCTATTGGAACGGGCAATGCCTGCCTTATGGCTCGATGCAACATCATCGGCTCATCGAAGCCGCCATACGGGCGAGGATCCGTCAGTCCGCAGGACTGCAGAGAGCGCTGTTATCGACAAGCGGGCTGGTTCTCATCCACGACACGGGGCGGAAGGAAGCCGCGACGACCTCGCTGCCGGCCGGGGTGTTCTGCCGGATTCTGACCGGCATTCGAGACGAATTGCTGCAGGCGTGGCTGGCGGCATCGTGACCCATTGGTGATCGCGGACATCCACGGCTTCAGGACTGCCGTCCCCGCCTCGACAACGCCGGCTGCGGGCCGGCTCGCATGGGTTCTGCCGGAACGAAAAAAAGGAGCCGAAGCTCCTTTTTCAACGACTTGCAGACGCCAGTGGAAGTCTGCCGATCAAGATCTGGAGCGGGAAACGAGTCTCGAACTCGCGACCTCAACCTTGGCAAGGTTGCGCTCTACCAACTGAGCTATTCCCGCGTGTTTGTGTTCGCCGCGTTTGCGCGTTGCGCTTGCTGCGCGATGCAGCCTCGGCGACCGGCCGGCGCGGCGCCGCCGCGTCGGAAAGGCGAGATTCTACCGCAAAATTCGCATGGAGCAAGCGGCGGGCACCGCAACAGCGCGCGAATGGCGCTGGGTAGAATCGGATTTTCGGGCGGCCCCAGGAGCAATCATGACGGCAATTTATCGCGGCATGGACCGCGCGGCGCTGGACGCCGCTTACAACAATGTCGCGGCGGCGCCGGACTTTGCCGGGATCCTGGCCGATTTCCAGGCGCGCAGCGCCCGGCTCTACGAGTCGGCCGTGTGCCGGCGCGACCTTTCCTATGGCGCGCGGCCGCGCCAGCGCTACGACTGGTTTTCCTGCGGGCAGGCGGGCGCGCCTACCTTCGTCTTCATCCACGGCGGCTATTGGCAACATTGCGAGAAGGAGGATTTCGCTTTTGTCGCCAGCGGCCCGCTGGGACGCGGCTTCAATGTGGCGCTGGCGGAATACACGCTGGCGCCGCAGGCCTCGCTGACGGACATCGTGGCGGAAATCGGCGGGCTGCTGGATCACCTGGCGGTGGATCCCGATGGCGTGGGCTCGCGCGGCAAGCCCCTGTGCCTGAGCGGCCATTCCGCGGGCGGCCACCTGACCGCCATGCACCGCGCGCACCCCGCCGTCGCCTGGGGCCTGGCCATCAGCGCACTGGTGGACCTGGAGCCGATCCGGCTCTGTTGGCTGAACGAAAAACTGCGGCTGTCCGAAGCCGAGGCGCGCGCCTGCAGCCCGCTGCTTCACATCGGTCCGGGCGCGCCGGCGGTGGCGGCGGTCGGCGCGGCCGAACTGCCGGAGCTCGTGCGCCAGACCGAGGACTACGTCCGGGCTTGCGAGGCTGCTGGCGAGCCGGTGCGCGGGCTGCAGGTGCCCGGCTGCGCGCATTTTTCGCTGCTCGACGACCTGGCGCGGCCCGACGGCGTCATGCTCGAGGCGTTGGCCGCGACGATGCGGGCGGGGCGGGGCGGTTAGCGTGGAGACGCCGCGGGAAATGCGGAGCGGAAGTGAAGAAGCGGGCGAGAGAAGAAGGGATGAGAAGAAGGGGGAAAAGAAAGAAGGGGCCGTATGGCCCCTTGCTTGCATGCCTCGCAGGCGTGCGCTGCGCGGCGGAATCTGGAGCGGGAAACGAGTCTCGAACTCGCGACCTCAACCTTGGCAAGGTTGCGCTCTACCAACTGAGCTATTCCCGCATGGGTTCGGCAGAAAAATGGCGTTCAACCAAATCGTGCTGAACCATTTTATGGCGTCCGACGTACTTGCGGCATGGCTGCCGACATGCACCTCGGGCCGATCGATCTGGTTATCGATCGAAAGGCCGCGTATTCTACATGATTTTCACGCGATTGCCACATGAAGATCACGAAGCCCGCGGGCCCGGCCGCCCCAGAAACCGACGTCCGGCCAATGAGAAATCAGGCGGGCCAATCAAGTAAACTGGGAAAGACAGAAACTATAGCATAGCCTTCCCCCTACATGTCAAACGCACAAGAAGCAGCCGATACGCTGCTTCCCCGTTTCCAGGACCTCTCCGATTTCAACACCTTGGGACTCGCGGCCGCCGCGCCCGCTTTCGTGACGCTGGACGATGCGTCGCGGCTGCCCGCGTTCTCCGAGCTTGCCGCGGGCTACGAGCGCCTGCTGGTGCTGGGCGGAGGCAGCAACGTGGTGCTGCCCGGGCGCGTGCCGGGCCTGGTGGCGCACGTGGCGTTTCGCGGCCTGAGGCTGGTGGAGGCGCGCAGCGACGCATGGATCGTGGAGGCCGCCGCGGGCGAGAGCTGGCACGGCGTGGTGTCGCGGTGCGTGGCCCAGGGCTGGGACGGGCTGGAGAACCTGGCCCTGATCCCCGGCACGGCGGGCGCGGCGCCGGTGCAGAACATCGGCGCCTACGGCGTGGAGCTGGCCGACCGCTTCGAGAGCCTCACGGCCTGGGATGTCCGCGCGGCGCGGTTCGTGGAAATGCGCGCCGGCGACTGCCGCTACGCCTATCGCGACAGCGTGTTCAAGCACGCGGAGCCGGGGCGCTGGGTGATCGTGTCGGTCAGGTTGCGGCTGCCCCGGCCCTGGCGGGCGCAGCTCGACTATCCGGACCTGCAGCGTTCGGCCAGGCTGGCGCAGGCAGCGCCGGGCGCGCGCGATATTTTCGAGGCGGTCTGCGAGATCCGCCGCGCCAAGCTGCCCGACCCGGCGGTCATCGGCAATGCCGGCAGTTTTTTCAAGAACCCGGTCGTGAGCGCCGAGCAGCGCGACGCGCTGGCGGCCCGGTTTCCGGGGCTGGTGTCATACGCCATGCCGGACGGACGCTGCAAGCTGGCGGCCGGCTGGCTGATCGACCAGTGCGGCTGGAAGGGGAAGTCGCTGGGGCCGGCGGGTGTGCACGACCGCCAGGCGCTGGTGCTGGTGAACCGGGGCGGCGCCACGGCGGCCGACATCATGCGCCTGGCCGCCGCGATCCAGGACGACGTGGCGCGGCGCTACGGCGTGGCGCTGGAGCCGGAGCCCGCGGTGGTGTAGGGCTCGCGTCCGCAAGAGGAAAAGCCCGGGGGCAGTTCACTGTCCGGGCTTTTCGTTGCCTGGCTGCTGAGGCGGGCTACAGCCCCAGCACGGCCTGCATGTCGTACAGCCCGTTGTGCTTGCCCGAAAGAAAGCGTGCGGCCCGCAGGGCGCCGGCCGCATAGGTGGCGCGGCTGGAGGAGCGGTGCGTGATCTCGATGCGTTCGCCGATGCCGCAGAAGGACACCGTGTGATCGCCCACGATGTCGCCGCCGCGCAGCACCGAGAAGCCGATGGTGCCCGGCTTGCGCACGCCGGTGTCGCCGTGGCGGCTCCAGGTGGCTACGTCGGGCAGCGCGACTTCCCATGCCGAGGCGATGGTTTCACCCATCTTGAGGGCGGTGCCCGAAGGGGCGTCCACCTTGTTGCGGTGATGGGCCTCGAAGATTTCCACGTCGTAGCCGCTGTTGAGGATGCGGGCGGCCATGTCCAGCAGCTTGAGCGTGGCGTTCACGCCCACGCTCATGTTCGGGGCGAAGACGATGCCGATCTTCTGGGCCGCGACCTCGATGGCCGCGCGGCCGCCGTCGTCGAAGCCGGTGGTGCCGATGACGAGGTTCACGCCGTGCTGCACGCAGGCGCGCAGGTGTTCCAGCGTGCCTTCGGGGCGGGTGAAGTCGATGAGGCAGTCGGCCTGGGCCAACGCGCCGAGGTCGTCCGTGATGGCCACGCCCGTCTGTTTGCCGAGCGGGGCGCCGGCGTCTTTTCCGAGGGAGGGCGAATCCGGGCGGTCCAGCGCGACGGCCAGCCCGGCGTCGTCGGCGTTGAGTACGGCTTCGATCAGCATCTGGCCCATGCGGCCGCTGGCGCCGGCGATGGCTATACGCATGTGAGTGTCCTTGGGGATCAGCGCAGCGGCTCGGGCGCGTTGCCGGGCTGGCCGGGGTATTGGGTGGTGGGGTTGACCGGCGCGTTGGCGTCGGACTTCCGCTCTTGCGCTTCTTCCTGCAGGCGCTTTTCGTCCTGGCTCGCCCGTTCGTCCGCCTTTTCGTCGCCGGTCGGGCTGGGGGTGTTGATCTGGTAGGGCTGCAGCTCGGGCTGCTTGTCGCCTTCCCAGCGCACCAGGCGGTCGTTCTCGAACCAGACGGTGAACTTGCGCTCCTGCGCCTTGCCGTAGCCGGGCTTGAAGTAATAGGGGTAGTCCCAGCGGTCTGCGTGCAGCACGCTGGTCAGGGTGGGGCTGCCCAGGGCGAATCGGACCTGTTCACGGGTCATGCCGGGCTGCAGGAGGGCCACCTGTTCCTGGGTGATCCAGTTCCCCTGCTGCACGCTGGCCTTGTAGGGGAAGCCCCATTTGTCGGAAGAGCAGCCGGCCAGCGCGGCGGCCAGGGCGACGGCGGCCAGCGCCGTCTTCAGCGGCAGGGAGGGAATACGTGCAATCATGGACACTCGCGCCCCTATTATTTGGAAGCAGACAAAACCGTTATCATAAAGGTTTCATCAGGAGAGTTCCGCGAGGCGGCACGAATTCGGCAGTCCGGCTTGCGCCTCCTGCGGAAAGCCCATGCCAACGCGGACGGAGAGCGATTACACCATGACCGACCAGAGCGAACTGAAAAACATGGGTTTGAAGGCGACCTTTCCCCGCCTGAAAATTCTTGACATCTTCCGGAAGTCCGATCAGCGCCACCTCAGCGCCGAAGACGTCTACCGCGCCCTCATCAACGAGAACGTCGAAATCGGCCTGGCCACCGTGTATCGCGTCCTGACGCAGTTCGAGCAGGCGGGTATTCTGGCGCGCAGCCAGTTCGACAGCGGCAAGGCGGTATTCGAACTGAACGACGGCGATCACCACGATCACCTCATCTGCACCAATTGCGGCAAGGTCGTGGAATTTTCCGACCCCGACATCGAAAAGCGCCAGCAGAAGATCGCCAAGGACAACGGCTTCGCCCTCGAAAGCCATGCCATGGTGCTGTACGGCATTTGCGGCCCCTGCATGAAGAACCGCTGAACGCGGCCTTCCCGCTCCAGGCCCGTGGCCGCGCTCGCCGCGGGCCGTCGAGATCCAAAGCCCCTTCGACTTGAAGGGGTTTTTTTTCGTCCGTGCGTGGCGTGGACCGACGGACCGACGGACCGTCGGGGTCAAGGGGCAGGGGCGGCTTGCGCGGCGGGGGGGCCGCCTGCGAGCATTTCGCGGGCGTGCTCGCGCGTGGTGGCGGTGAGTTTGATGCCGCCCAGCATGCGCGCGATTTCCTCGACGCGGGCTTCGGCGTCCAGTTCCTGGATGCGCGAGCGCGTGGCGCCGTCGGATTCCTGCTTGCTGACCTGGAATTGGGTGGCGGCGCAGGCGGCGACCTGGGGCAGGTGCGTGACGCAGAGCACCTGATGGCGCTCGCCCAGTTCGCGCAGCAGCTTGCCCACCACTTCGGCCACCGCGCCGCCTACGCCGCTGTCCACTTCGTCGAAGATCAGGGTAGGCACGCGCGCCGCGCGGCTGGCGATGACGGACAGGGCGAGCGAGATGCGGGAAAGCTCGCCGCCGGAGGCGACCTTGGCCAGCGGGCGCGGCGTGGCCCCGGCATGGCCGGCCACGAGGAATTCCACGATCTCGCTGCCGCTGGCCGAGGCGGGGCCTTGGGCGAGCGCCGCCTCGAAGCGGCCGCCCTGCATGGAGAGCGTCTGCATGGCCTGCGTGACGCGCTTGCCGAGATCCTTGGCGACCTTGCGGCGCGCCGCGCCCAGCCTGGCCGCCGCCGCGTCGTAGCGCGCCTGGGCGGCCTGGGCCTGCGCGCGCAGGGCGTCGATGTCGCCCGCCGCCTGCAGTTCCGCCAGCCGGGCGTGCAGCGACTCGCGCAGCCCGCACAGCGCTTCGGGTTCCGTGCGGAACTTGCGCGCCGTTTCGAAAACGGCTCCCAGCCGGGCCTCGACATCGGCCAGCCGTCGCGGATCGAGGTCCACGCGGCTTACGTAGTTGTTCAGGTCGGACACCGCCTCGGCAATGGCGATGCCGGCCGATTCCAGCTCGTCGCACACGCCCTGCAGCGCGGCGTCGTGGCGCAGCATCTGCTGCAGCCGCTGGCTGGCGGCGGTGATGCGGTGGCGGGCGGAGTCGCCTTCGCCGTCCAGCGCTTCGAGGATCTGGTTCGCGCCTTCCAGCAGGGATTGCGCGTGGGCAAGCCGGGTGTGCTCGGCCTGCAAGGCGTCCCATTCGTCGGGTTGCAGGTCCAGGCGGTCGAGCTCTTCCGCTTGCCACTGCACGCGGTCGCGCTCGTCGGCCAGGGCCTGGGCGTCTTTTTCGGCGGCCTCGAGCTGGCGCGCCACGGTGCGCCACGCCTTCCAGGCGGAGGCGGTTTCCTGGCGCAGTTCGGCATGTCCGCCGTGGGCGTCCAGCAGGTCGCGTTGCGCGTCGGCCCGCATCAGGCTCTGGTGCGCGTGCTGGCCGTGGATGTCGACCAGCCCGTCGCCCAGCTCGCGCAGTTGCGAGACGGTGGCGGGCGTGCCGTTGATGTAGGCGCGGCTGCGGCCCTGGGCGTCGATGACCCGGCGCAGCGCGAGGGATTCGTCGGCGTCTATTTCGCGCTCGGCCAGCCAGTCCCGCAGGTTCTCGGGCATGTCGAACACCGCGGTGATGTCCGCGCGCGAGGCGCCCTCGCGCAGCATGCCGGCGTCGCCGCGTTCGCCCAGGGCGAGCGCCAGCGCGTCCACCAGGATGGACTTGCCCGCGCCGGTTTCCCCGGTAAATACGGTAAAGCCTGGCCCGAAATGGATTTCGGCGTGCTCGACGATGACGAAGTCTCGGATGTGCAGGGTGCGCAGCATGGGAGGCGCCAGCTAACTGACTTGCTTACTCTACGTTGTCGGAAGCTTGCGGCATCAGGTTCCAGTGCAGCTTGCGGCGCAGGGTGGCGAAGAAGCTGTAGCCTTCCGGATGCACGAAGCGGATGGTGTAGGGCGCGCGCCGCACCACGATGCGGTCGCCCGGTTGCAGGTCGGACCAGGTCTGCATGTCGAAGTGCACGCTGGCGCCGCTTTCCACGCGGCCCATGGCGGTGAGCGTCATGTTGAGCACGCCCGAGTCCGGGATGACGATGGGCCGGTTGGACAGCGTTTGCGGCGCCACCGGCACAAGCACCATGGCGTTCAGGCCCGGGTGCAGCAGCGGGCCGTTGGCCGACAGCGCATAGGCGGTGGAGCCGGTGGGGGTGGCGATGATGAGGCCGTCGGCGCGCTGGGTGTACATGTAGGCGTCGTCGAGCTCCACCCGCACTTCGATCATGCCGCCGCGGCCGGCGCGGTTGAGCACCACGTCGTTCAGGGCGGAGGCCGAGTACATCTGCTGCTCGCCGCGCCAGACGCTGCCCTCGAGCAGCATGCGCTCCTCGGTCTGGAACTTGCCCTCGAACACCCGGGCCAGCGCCTCGTGGGCGTCCTGCAGCGGGATGTCGGTGATGAAGCCCAGCCGCCCGTGGTTGATGCCGACCAGCGGCACGCCGTAGGGCGCCAGGTGCCGGGCCGCGCCCAGCACCGTGCCGTCGCCGCCCATGACCACGGCGAGCGTCGCCTGGCGACCGATTTCTTCCAGCGTGGCGACGGGGTATTCCGTCACGCCGGTATTGCGGGCGGTATCGGCGTCGACCAGGACTTTTCTGCCCGCGCCCGTCAAGGCCAGCGCGAGCGCCCGCAGCGGGGCGTCCAGGCCGGTGTCCTGGTATCTGCCGATGAGAGCGACGGTGGGAAAATGCATGGCGGACGATGAGTCGGTAGGTTAAGCGCTTGTTGGAGCCCGTTTGCCGATTATATGGGGCCGCATATGGGCTTGCGGGACAAAAATCGCCTTAAGTGGAAAGATTCCCTAAAATAGGTTCCATGGACGATCGCGCACGCGCACTATTGAAAGCGTTGATAGAACGCTATATCGCCGATGGGCAGCCTGTCGGCTCGCGCACGCTTTCCAAGGTGTTCGACCTGTCGCCTGCCACCATCCGCAACGTCATGTCGGACCTGGAAGAGCAGGGCCTCATCCACAGCCCGCACACCTCGGCGGGGCGGGTGCCCACGCCGCGCGGCTACCGCATGTTCGTGGACTCGCTGCTCGCTGTGCAGCCTTACCAGTTCGAGCCCCAGAACATCGGCGAGATGCTGCCCGCGGCCGAGCCCACGCGCGCGGTCAATGCCGCCGCCGCGCTGTTGTCCAACCTGACCCAGTTCGCGGGCGTGGTGCTCACGCCCAAGCGTTCGCAGGTGTTCCGCCAGATCGAATTCATCCGCCTGTCCGAAAGGCGGGTGCTGCTCATCATCGTTACGCCCGACGGCGACGTGCAGAACCGCATCCTCTTCGTGCAGCGCGATTATTCCGAGTCCGAGCTGCTGGAGGCGGGCAATTTCTTCAACGTGCACTTCGCGGGCAAGTCCTTCGACGCCGTGCGCCGCACGCTGTCCACCGAACTCGCCCAGCTGCGCGAGGACATCTCCCGCCTGATGCAGGCGGCGGTGGAAGCCAGCGCCGAGACTGCCGAGGACGGCGATGCGGTGGTGATTTCGGGCGAGCGCAAGCTGCTCGACGTGGCCGACATCGCTTCCGACATGGACCGCTTGCGCAAGATGTTCTCGCTGTTCGAGAAAAAGACCGACCTGCTGCAATTGCTGGACGTCTCCAGCCGCGCGCAGGGCGTGCAGATCTACATCGGCGGCGATTCCCAGCTCGTGCCGCTGGACGATGTCTCCGTCATCACCGCGCCCTATGGGGTGGACGGCAAGGTCGTGGGCACGCTGGGGGTCATCGGCCCCACGCGCATGGCCTACGAACGGGTCATCCCCATCGTGGACATCACGGCCCGCCTGCTGTCCAACGCGCTCAGCCACAACCAGTAAATCGTCCAAGCCGGACATCCTCCCGGCGGAGGAAGGGGAGTTTTTGTGTTTCTACGCCTGTTCAAGTACCTGTGGCCGGAACGCTACCTGCCGGAGCCCGCGCAGCAGGATCCGTTCGACGAGGATCCGCCGCCGCGCGCGCCGGGCAGGGCGGGCGTGCTGCTGGTGAACCTGGGCACGCCGGATACGGCGCAGCCCCGGGACATCCGCAAATACCTGGGCGAATTCCTTTCCGACCCGCGCGTCATCGAGATTCCGCGTTATCTCTGGCTGCCCATCCTGCATGGCCTGGTGCTGGCCAGGCGCCCGAAGCGCCTCGCGCCGCGCTATGCCGGCATCTGGATGGACGAGGGCTCTCCGCTCATGGTCTACAGCCGCAGGCAGGCTGAGGGCGTGGCGGCGGCGCTGCGCGAGGCCGGCGTGGATGCCGTGGTCGAGCTGGGCATGCGCTACGGCAACCCTTCCATCGCCGAGGCGATGGAGCGGTTGAAGGCGCAGGGCTGCGAGCGCATCCTGACCATCCCGCTTTATCCCCAGTACGCCGCCAGCACCACGGCCACGGCGGTGGACGCGGTCAGCCGCCATGCCGCGCGGCTGCGCGACCAGCCGGAGCTGCGCTTCGTCAAACGGTTCCACGACGATCCCGTCTACCTGGACGCCCTGGCGGCCCGGATCGAACGCTACTGGGCGGAGCACGGCCGCCCGCAGAAGCTCGTGATGAGTTTCCACGGCCTGCCGCGCTACAGTGTCGAGCTGGGCGACCCCTACTACCGCGACTGCATGGAAACCGCGCGCCTGCTTTCCGAACGGCTGTCGCTGCCCCGCGCCCAGACCGAGGTGACGTTCCAGAGCCGTTTCGGCAGCGCCCGGTGGCTGGAGCCGTACACCGAGCCCACCCTGAAGGCGCTGGCGGCGGAGGGGGTCGAGGAAGTCGATGTGGTTTGTCCGGGATTTGTGGCAGACTGTCTGGAAACGCTGGAAGAAATCAGCCTCGAATGCCGTGACGCCTTCCTGGCGGCGGGCGGCAGACGCTTCCGGTACATTCCGGCCCTGAACGACGATCCGGCCTGGATCCGGGGGCTGGCAGGCCTGGCGGCGCGCCATTTGCAAGGCTGGCCGGGCCTTCATACGGACTTGAAGGAGAAGGCGCATGCATCATGATCCGAAGACCGGCAAGATCGTAAAAAAAGGGACGGTAGCCACGCCCGTGAACGAGGATCTCGTCGAGCACGAGCTGGACGAGGCCCTGGCCGAAACGTTTCCCGCCAGCGATCCGATTGCCATCAACCCCGAGCCCGAGGAAACGGACAAGCAGGTCGATCGCGCCTCGAAAGACAGCTTTCCGGCCAGCGACGCGTCGTCTCCCGCCCAGCCGGGCAAGAAGTAGCGCATTTCCCGTCCCCCGGCAGCGGCCCCGGTTGCGGGGCCGTTCTTTCTTGCGCGCCGCCGGCTGGCGCCCCGGCAGGGGCAGCAAGGGGGAATTTTCGTTTTCCCGGGCTTGAAATAGGGGTATTGGCCCCCATTCATGTCTGCGAAAGCCATTCTTATCCGGAGGATTCCCCAATGACGGCACCCCAAGAGCCTGTAGACCAGACGCCCGAAGCCGGTGGCGACACCGCCTCGTCGCCCGAGGTCCAGGATCCCGTGCAAGCCGAGCTGAAGGAGCTGCGCGCCCAACTGGACGCCGCCCAGGCCACCGTGCAGCAGCAGCAGGACCAGCTGCTGCGGGCCCATGCCGAGGCGGAAAATGTCCGCCGCCGCGCCCAGGAAGAAGTTTCCAAGGCCCGCAAGTTCGGCATCGAGTCGTTTGCCGAAAGCCTCGTCCCGGTCAAGGACAGCCTGGAGGCCGCCCTGGCCCAGGCCGAACAGAGCGTGGAAACCCTGCGCGAGGGGGTGGAAGTCACCCTGAAGCAGCTCGCCGCGGCCTTCGAACGCAACCTGCTGAAGGAAATCGCGCCGGCCCAGGGCGACAAGTTCGATCCGCACCTTCACCAGGCCATTTCGTCCGTGCCGGCCGACCAGCCCGCCAATACGGTGGTGCAGCTGCTGCAAAAGGGCTACGCGATCGCCGACCGCACGCTGCGACCGGCGCTGGTCGTGGTGTCGGCCGGGCAGGCCGACGAAGGCTGATCCCCGGCCCCTACCGGTCCCATTCGTTACAAGGATTCCCGATGAGCGCGCAGGGTTTCGATCCCTCCCAGGTATTCGAAGTGTTCGGCATGCGCCGCGTCGACTCCCAGGGGTTCGACGCCGCCGTGGTGCAGGCGCCCGGCGACGACCTGCGCTGCGTGTTTCTGTGGGGCGAAGATTGCTATAACTGCAATCTTTTCAAGCAGGCGGCCCTCATGCAGCGGGCGGCCTTGCTGGAACTCGGTCTTACGTGGTTCGAGGCGGATGTCTACGCCGACGAGCCGCTGGGGCGGCGCTTTTCGCTGCATGGCGTCCCCACTTTCATGCTGTACCGCGCCGGCAAGCGGCTGGGCCGTATCACCGGCTGGCCCGGCCTGCCGCAGTTCACCGCGGCGATCCGCCGGCTGCAGGAAGCGAAAACGGCGGAAAATTCCGGCGGGGCGTCTTGAAAACCCTGCCGCGGGCCCCAGTTATGGGTAGACGGAATTTTCTTTCTATTTTCACGGATTCAACCAAGGTAACCCACCATGAGCAAAATTATCGGCATTGACCTGGGCACGACCAACAGCTGCGTGGCTGTCATGGACGGTGGCCAGGTCAAGATCATCGAAAATGCGGAAGGCGCCCGCACCACCCCGTCCATTGTTGCCTACATGGACGACGGCGAAACGCTGGTCGGCGCCCCGGCCAAGCGCCAGGCCGTGACCAATCCGAAGAACACCCTCTATGCGGTGAAGCGCCTGATCGGCCGCAAGTTCGACGAAAAAGCGGTGCAGAAGGACATCGACCTGATGCCCTACAGCATCGTCAAGGCCGACAACGGCGATGCCTGGGTGGAAGTGCGCGGCAAGAAGATGGCGCCTCCCCAAGTGTCGGCCGACGTGCTGCGCAAGATGAAGAAAACCGCCGAGGACTACCTGGGCGAGGAGGTGACCGAGGCCGTCATCACCGTGCCCGCGTACTTCAACGACAGCCAGCGCCAGGCCACCAAGGACGCCGGCCGCATCGCCGGCCTGGAAGTCAAGCGCATCATCAACGAGCCGACCGCGGCCGCGCTGGCCTTCGGCCTGGACAAGTCCGACAAGGGCGACCGCAAGATCGCGGTATATGACTTGGGCGGCGGCACGTTCGACGTGTCCATCATCGAGATCGCCGACGTGGACGGCGAGAAGCAGTTCGAAGTGCTGTCGACCAACGGCGACACCTTCCTGGGCGGCGAAGACTTCGACCAGCGCATCATCGACTACATCATCGCCGAGTTCAAGAAAGAACAGGGCGTGGACCTGTCCAAGGACGTGCTGGCCCTGCAGCGCCTGAAGGAAGCCGCCGAGAAGGCCAAGATCGAGCTGTCCTCCAGCCAGCAGACCGAGATCAACCTGCCGTACATCACGGCCGACGCGTCCGGTCCCAAGCACCTGAACCTGAAGATCACGCGCGCCAAGCTGGAAGCCCTGGTCGAAGACCTGATCGAGCGCACCATCGAGCCGTGCCGCGTGGCCATCAAGGACGCCGGCGTGAAGGTTTCCGACATCGACGACGTGATCCTGGTGGGCGGCATGACCCGCATGCCCAAGGTCCAGGAAAAGGTGAAGGAGTTCTTCGGCAAGGATCCGCGCAAGGACGTGAACCCCGACGAGGCCGTCGCCGCCGGCGCCGCCATCCAGGGTTCCGTGCTGTCGGGCGACCGCAAGGACGTGCTGCTGCTGGACGTCACCCCGCTCTCCCTGGGCATTGAAACCCTGGGCGGCGTGATGACCAAGATGATCCAGAAGAACACGACCATCCCGACCCGGTTCTCGCAGACCTTCTCCACTGCCGACGACAACCAGCCGGCCGTGACGATCAAGGTGTTCCAGGGCGAGCGCGAAATCGCCGCGGGCAACAAGGCCCTGGGCGAGTTCAACCTCGAGGGCATCCCGCCGTCGCCGCGCGGCGTGCCGCAGATCGAGGTCACGTTCGACATCGACGCCAACGGCATCCTGCACGTGTCGGCCAAGGACAAGGGCACCGGCAAGGAAAACAAGATCACCATCAAGGCCAACTCCGGCCTGTCGGAAGAAGAGATCCAGCGCATGGTGAAGGACGCCGAGGCCAACGCCGCGGAAGACCATCGCCTGGCCGAGCTGGCCCAGTCGCGCAACCAGGCCGACGCGCTGGTGCACGCCACCCGCAAGTCGCTGACCGAATACGGCGACAAGCTCGAGGCTTCCGAAAAGGAAAGCATCGAGGCCGCCATCAAGTCCCTGGAGGAAACGCTCAAGGACGGCGACAAGGCGGCGATCGACGCCAAGGTCGAGGCCCTGTCGGCCGCTTCGCAGAAGCTCGGCGAGAAGATGTATGCCGACATGCAGGCGCAGCAGGCCGCCAGCCAGCAGCAGGCCGCCGACAATGCGAAGCCGGTGGACGACAACGTGGTCGATGCCGACTTCAAGGAAGTCAAGCGCGACCAATAATGGCCGCCTCCTGACCTTCCTCTGCCGCCCGGTAACCGGATTTTCCGGCTACCGGGCGGGCTCATTCTGCAGCACTGAAAAGAAGGCTCGTTGCCGAGCCCACCGATCATGGCAAAACGCGACTATTACGACGTCCTGGGCGTGGCGAAAAACGCCTCGGATGACGAACTGAAGAAGGCCTATCGAAAGCTGGCCATGAAGTATCATCCGGACCGCAATCCGGACAGCAAAGAGGCCGAAGAGAAATTCAAGGAAGCCAAGGAAGCCTACGAGGTCCTGGGCGACGAGCAGAAGCGCGCGGCCTATGACCGCTACGGCCACGCCGGCGTGGATCCCAATGCGGCGGGTATGGGCGGCGGCATGGGCGGCGGTTTCGCCGATGCCTTCGGCGACATCTTCGGCGAGATCTTCGGCGGCGGCCGCCGTGGCGGCGGCCCCCAGGTTTATCGCGGCGCCGACCTGAAGTACGCGCTCGAAATCACGCTGGAACAAGCGGCCGCCGGCTTCGACACCGAGATCCGCGTGCCGAGCTGGGAAAACTGCGACACCTGCCACGGCTCGGGCGCCAAGCCCGGCACCTCGCCCAAGACCTGCCGCACCTGCGGCGGCTCGGGCGCGGTGCGCATGCAGCAGGGATTCTTCAGCGTGCAGCAGACCTGCCCCACCTGCCACGGCAACGGCAAGGAAATCACGGATCCGTGCCCCGCCTGCGACGGCGTGGGCCGCACTCGCCGCAACAAGACCCTGCAGGTCAAGATTCCGGCCGGCATCGACGACGGCATGCGCATCCGCTCCAGTGGCAACGGCGAGCCCGGCATCAACGGCGGGCCTCCGGGCGACCTGTATGTGGAAATCCACATCAAGCCGCACAAGATCTTCCAGCGCGACGGCGACGATCTCCATTGCGAGCTGACCATTCCGTTCACCACGGCAGCTCTGGGCGGCGAACTGCAGGTGCCGACGCTGGGCGGCAAGGCGGAGATCTCCATTCCCGAAGGCACCCAGTCCGGCAAGACCTTCCGCCTGCGCGGCAAGGGCATCCGCGGCGTGCGGGGCAGCTATCCGGGCGATCTCTACTGCCACGTCGTCGTGGAAACCCCGGTGCGGCTGAGCGAGGAACAGAAGAACATTCTGCGCCAGTTCGAGGCCTCCCTGAACGACGGCGGCGACCGCCATTCGCCGCAAAGCAAGTCCTGGACCGACCGGGTGAAGGAATTCTTTAGCTGATCGTTGCTTCACAAAAACGAACCGCGGCGCAGGCCGCGGTTTTTTTTGGATGAGCGGAAAGAGCCGGCGGGAAACGGGCGATTGCACTGGCGGGCCCGCGCAGGCAGCTCCGCGCGACGCCTGACGTGCGGGCTTGCCGCCGCCCGGGAGGGCGCTCTTGTTGCGGGGAGGGTCGGCGGCTCGCAAAAAAAACCGCGGCTTGCGCCGCGGAGGTGCTGCAGGTTGCCGCTGTGGCCGGAAAAAACCGGCCCCAGGCCATGATGCCGCCTGAGGCCGGCCGGGCTACAGCAAGCAGCTCACCGGGAGATCGGCGGATATTCGAGTTCGCCGAAAGTGTATTGGCCGCTGGCCTTGGCCTGGGCCAGTTCGGCCCGGACGTCGGCGCTCGACTTGGCGCTGGCCGCGGCGGCCACCACGGGCGGGTATTGCAGTTCGCCGAAGGTGTACTGGCCGCTGGCCTTGGCCTGCTGGAGCTGGGCCCGGACTTCCTGCGAGCCCAGGCCGGTGTTCTGGGCGATGGCGGGCGGGTAGTCGAGCTCGCCAAACGTGTATTGGCCGTTGGCCTTGGCCTGTTGCAGCTCGGCAGCCACCTGGGCGCTGGTCTTGGGTTGGCCGAGATCGGCGGCCTGGGCGGCGCCGGCAAGGGCCAGCGACATCAGTAGGGCGGTAGCAAGGGTTTTCATGATGGACCTCCAATTGTTGATGATGGGAAACGTATCCAGCGGTCTGGCCCGATGGCCGGCGCTTGCGCGCTCTGTGCCCCGGGGGCGGTGCCGTGGTTCGTTTTCTTGTTCCCGATGAACGTATTGTGGTCCAGCAGCGAGTCAGGATAAACCCGTATTTATCGAAATGATTTTTCCAAAATCATGGCTAATTAATCTTATTAATGGCGTATATCCCGTATTCATGTGAAGTGAGCGCCGACGCCATGGCGCGGCGCGGGCGGCAGGGCGCGGGACATATCAGCCCCCGCTTGAATACGGCGGGGCTGCCGAGTGGGGACGAGGGGGCGGCCCGGGTTTGAAGACGCAGAGTAGTAGACGAATCGCAGATGAATCGCAGACGCATCGCAGGCGCGCCGCGGACGAACCGCGGCCGGAAGAAACCGTCATGAAGCGGTGTACTGAAAGCGCCGCCTTGAGGCGATGGCCTCATGGCGGCGGCTCGCAGGGGCGGTGGCTTCAAATCAAGGGGCGGCCTTTTCCTTCTTGAAGTCGCCCGCCACGGCGGTGCTGAACGCGTCGGGGCGCAGGTACTTGCGCATGGCCGCGTTGACGGCTTGCGGAGTCAGCGCGGAGATTTTCTTGTCCATGTCGGCCGACCATGCGAACGTGCGGCCGAGCTGGAGGTAATCCAGCCACGCGCCGGCGAGCACGTCGTCCTGGGCGCGGGCCAGGTTGCGGTAATTGAGCAGCGCCGTGATGCCGTCGGAGACTTCCTTGTCGGAGAAGCCGTCCTTGACCGCGCGGGCGATTTCCTCGCTGATGGCTTTTTCAAGCCGCTCGCGGTTCTGGGGCGCGTAGATGGCGTAGAGGCTCCAGCTCGCGGTGGGCTCGAACGACGAGACCGACAGCGAGCTGCGCACGTTGTACGAGAGGCCTTCCTGCTCGCGCACGCGGTTCCAGAGGCGCGAAGTTTCCGAGGCGCCCAGCAGATAGTTGGCGAGATACAGCGCGGGGTAGTCGGGGTCCGTGTCCTGCAGCTTGAGCGGCAGGCGCGAGAGATAGAACGCGTTGGCCTTGTCGGGCGTTTCGATGTCGAAACGCTTGGGCGGGACGTCGCGATAGGGATCGCTCACGCGGGTGTAGGCCGGCGCACGCTTCCATCCGGCCAGGCCCTTCTTGACCGCGGCTTCCACGGCCTCGGGCTGGAAGTCGCCCACGGCGGTGTATTCGATCTTGCCGGCGCCGTAGAAACGGCTGTGGAATTTCAGCAGGTTGTCGCGCCCGAGGGCGCGCACGTCGGCCAGCGCCTCTTCGAAGCTGGGCACGTAGCGCACGTCGTCGGCGGGCCAGGGATTGTTCTGGCGCGCCAGCGCGCGCGAGGCCAGCGCCGTCGGCTCCGTCATGGCGTTCCGGATGGAGGTTTCCAACTGGCGCTGGTATTCCTCGAGCTGCGCTTGCGGGAAACTGGCGTTGCGCACGATGTCCAGCGCGAGCGCGGTGAGCTCGGGCAGGTTCTCGCCCTTGGTCGACATGGCGACCTTCAGCGTGGTGCCGCCGCCGCTGAAGCCGAGTTCGGCCTGCAGCTTGTCGAGACGGTCCTGGATGTCCTGGCGCGTGAGCTTGGCGGTGCCGCGCATGAGCAGGTCGGCCACCGCGGCGGCGTTCACGCGCTGCCCGCGCAGGTCTTCGGCGTTGCCGAACTGGATGAGCATCTGGGCCTGCACGCGCTGCCCGCGGGTGGCCTTGGGCAGCAGGGCAAGCTCGACCGGGCCGTTGGGCAGCTCGAGGGTCTTGCGCTGCGTCAGCTTGTCGATGTTGGCGGGGGTGGGATCGAAGGCGGTGGCCGGCTTGAAGCCGGGGTCGCCTTTGTAGTTCTTGAAGACCTCGGTCAGGTCCACGCGCTGCGCCAGCGGGGCGCGCTCAGGCTTCTCGGTGGGGATGTACCGGCCCTCGATGCGGTTGCTGCGCACGAGATAGGCCGTGGCGGCCTTTTGGACCTCGTCGAGCGTGGCCTTGCGGGCGCGGTCGCGCTGCAGGAAGAACAGGCGCCAGTCGCCGGCGGCGATGGCCTCGGAAAGCGCCACGCCCACCTGTTCGGGGTCGCTGTAGGTCTGCTCCCAGGCGGTGAGCCATTTGCTGCGCGCGCGCTCGAGCTCCTGCTGGGTGAAGGGCTTCTTGCCCACGGATTCGAGCGTGCTGGTCAGCGTGGCGAGCGCCGTGTCGGGGTTCTTGCCCGGCGCGAGCTGGGCGCCGAACATGACCAGGCCGGGGTCGAGCTGCTCCATGGTGAACCCGAACACGCCGGAGGCCTGCTTGGTGGGCACGAGCGCGTGGTACAGGCGGCCGGAAGGCGTGTCGGCCAGGATGGTGGTGGCCAGGTCGAACGGCACGAAGTCGGGGCTGCCGGCCGCCGGGATGTGGTACATGGCCGCCGCCAGCGGCGTGCCGCCGACGCGGCGCAACGTGACCGAACGCTCGCCGTCCTGCACGGGCTCGACCGTGTATTCGCGCGGAAGCTTGCGTTCGGGCCTGGGCAGCTTGCCCAGCGTGGCGGCGATGTCGGCCAGCGTGGCCTGCGGATCGAACTTGCCCGCCACGATCAGCACGGCGTTGTCGGGCTGGTAGTACTGATGATAGAAGGCGCGCAGTTGCCCGATGTCCACGTTTTCGACGTCGGAGCGCGCGCCGATGGTGTTCTTGCCGTAGCTGTGCCACTGGTAGGCCGCCGACTGCATCTTCTGCATGAGGATGCGGAACGGGCTGTTCTCGCCGCTTTCCATCTCGTTGCGCACGACCGTCATTTCGGAATCGAGGTCTTCCTTGGCGATCAGCGAGTTCACCATGGCGTCGGCCTGCCAGCCCAGGTACCACTTGAGGGTGTCGGGGTTGGCGGCGAAGCTGGCGAAGTAGTTGGTGCGGTCGCTGGACGTGGAGCCGTTGGCCTGCAGCCCGCGGCGCGAGAACTCGCCCATGGCGTTGCGGGTGGTGGACGTGCCCTTGAACAGCATGTGCTCGAGCAGGTGCGCCATGCCGGTCTGGCCGTAGTTCTCGTTGCGCGAGCCCACGAGGTAGGTCATGTTGACCGTGGTGGAGGGCTTGGAGTCGTCGGGCGCGAGAAGCACGCGCAGGCCGTTGCTGAGGCGGTATTCGGTGATGCCTTCGATCGAGGCGGCTTCGGAAACGCCCGCGGGCAGGCTGGCGGCCCCCGCCTGGAAGGCGAGGAAGGACGAAAACAGCAGCAGGCCCACCGGGCGCGGCAGCTTCGACAAGGACAAGCGCATGGCAGATCATTCCTTAGGCATGGCAGAATCCGTTGGAGTGTATACGCTGCCGATGGTTCAAGCGGCGAGCCGTTCTGCGGAATCCGTCCTATGTCTTCCCTGCCCCTCGCCATCGAGACCCCGCGCCTGGTGCTGCGCCAGTGGCGAGCCGCCGATCGCGCCCCGTTTGCCGAACTCAACGCCGACCCGCGCGTCATGGCCTGCCTGCTGCCGCTGTCGCGGGCGGAAAGCGACGCGCTGGCCGACCGCCTGGCGGCCGGTATCGACGAATACGGCTGGGGATGCTGGGCCGTGGAGGCGCCCGGCGTGGCGCCGTTCGTCGGTTTCGTGGGCATCAAGCCTCTGGCCGGGGCGTTTCCTTTCGCGCCCGCGGTCGAGGCCGCCTGGCGGCTGGCCCATCGCCACTGGGGCAAGGGCTACGCGCTGGAGGCGGCGCGGGCCGCGCTGCGGGTGGGTTTCGAGCAGGTCGGCCTGCCCGAGATCGTGGCCATGACCGTCCCGGCCAACACGCGCTCGCGCGCGGTCATGCGCCGGCTCGGCATGCACCAGGATGCGCAGGAGTTCGATCATCCCGGCGTGCCGGACGGCCATCCGCTCAGGCGCCACGTGCTCTACCGCCTGGGCCGCGACGACTGGCGCGCCCGCTGCGCCAGGCCCGCGCCGGCCGACGAGGCGCCCGTGCCGGCCGCCTGAGGCCGGCCGGTTTGTTGCGATGCGGTATCCGCGGGCGTGACGCGGCGATTTGAGGCGGCCTCGGCCGCGGGTGTACGATTTCACGCATGTAGCACACGTTGCCGACGGGACGCGCGGCAGCCCGGCTACAGGCTTCCCGTCCAACGCCGACCCCGCCTCGCCCCGGGCGCCGCGCCGGCGCTTGTCGTTCGCGCCTTCGCCGCCGGCCTTCCGCCGGCGCACTTTCCGGAGGAACGACCCATGCTGACCGAGATCGTCACGCGCGCACTGTCCCAGCTCACCGGCACCCCTCTCACCGGTGAGGGCATCAAGGGGCAATTCCAGTACGCCTATGCCAGCGATGACGGCCAATTCGTAGCCATACTCGCCCACGACATGACCACCTATGTGGTGGATCTGAACAGCCGGCGCTATTTCGCCGAATGCGGCGGCTCGCCCTGCGGCTTCGCCGGCCACGTGCTCGAGATGGAGGGCGCGGCCGCGCGGCGCCATCCCTGGCCGGCGGCCAATGACCTGTTCGACCTGGACATGGACGCCGACGAGCTGTCCTGGCACGAGTGCCCGGGGCCGGCGGCCATCGCCAGGCCGCGGGCGCAGGGCAGGGCCGCCTGAGAGGCATCAGGCGGCCGCCGCGCCCTCGCGGGACACGGCATGAAACAGCGCGGCCAGCGCCTCCAGCGCGTCCGCCTCGTCCCGCGCGGCGGGCCGGGGGCCCTGGAGATAGGCGAACCGGGTGCGATGAATGCCCATGGCGGCGAGCGCCCGGCCCAGATAGGGAGTGAGAAAGTCCGGCTGCCGCGCGTCTTCGCCGGCGCAGCGGCTGCCGGCGCGCACCAGCACCAGCGTGGGCCGGTCGGCCAGCAGCCCGGCCTTTCCGTGCGGCGTGGACGTCATGGTGCGGCCCATGCGCAGCACATGGTCTATCCACAGCTTCAGCGCGGCCGGGACCGTGAAGTTGTGCATGGGCGTGCAGATCAGCAGGCCATTGCAGTCTTCCAGTTCGCGGATCAGGCGCTCCGACTCCGCGAACACGGCGGCGTCGCGCGGCGCGCCGCCGGTGATGGCGCGCGCATACGCCGCGGAGATGGGCGGAGGCGGATCCTGGGCCAGGCTGCGGCTGACGATGCGTATGCCCGGATGGCGCCGCTGCAGGGCCGCCATGGCCGATGCGGCCAGGCGCGCGCTTCGCGAGGCATGGCCGTGCGGGCTGGATTCGAGAAACAGCAGGGATTTCATGGCCTAACCCGCCCGCAGCGCCTGGCGGAAATGCAGTCCCATGGCGAGCAGGCCCTGCCGGAAATAGAAGCGCTGCGCCAGCGCGTTGCCCAGGCCGGTGTCGAGCACCAGGAAGGCGCAGTCGTGCCGCCGGGCTTCTTCGCGCACGGCATCGACGAGGCGGGCGCCCAGGCCCTGCGAGCGCGAACCTTCCATGGCGACCAGATCGTCCACGTAGAGAAACCGGCCGTATATCAGGTTCTCCTGCAGGCGGTAGCCGGCCAGGCCCTCCACGCGTCCCTCGCGCCAGGCGGCGAGCAAGCGGTAGCCCTGTTCCGTCTGGCGCGCGACCTGCGCGGCGAACGCGGCGGCGCTTTCCAGGTGGGGCCGCAGCGACCGCATGACCTCGAAGCAGGCCAGCAGGTCGGGTCCGGTGTGGACATGGCTGAGAGTGATGGGATGCAAGATGATCTCCTTGTCGCGCAGCCTTCACTCTAAGAAAATCATGCCCTATGCCACAGAGGCAAGTTTTGACGAGTTGAATGGGCCATGGCCATGGACCTGCGCCATCTGCGGCCCGACCGGAACCACGGCGGGCCGATCTACCTGCAGTTGTACCGCCGCTACCGCGACGCGATCGCGGCGGGCAAGCTGCGCCCGGGCGATCGCGTGCCGGCCGTGCGCAGCCTGGCCAGCGAGCTGAATCTCGCGCGCGGCACCGTGGAGCTGGCCTACCAGATGCTGGCGAGCGAAGGCTATCTGCTGGCGCGGGGCCCGGCCGGCACGTTCGTGTCGCCGGGACTGGAGCCCCTGG
>NZ_LHSJ01000015.1:30303-44157 GCF_001270295.1 Achromobacter sp. DMS1
CCCTGCCCGGCGGCGGAGTCAGCGGCGCACGCCCAGGTCGCTGGGCAGCGAAGCCAGCCAGGCCGCCACGTTGCTGATGTCCTGGTCGGACAGCTGGGTGGCGAAGGCGCCCATGATGGGGTTCTTGCGCACGTTGGCGGTGGCGGGGCTGCCCGAGGCGCCGCGCTTGTAGGCCTTGAGCGCGTGGGCGATGTAGTCGGCGTGCTGGCCCGCCAGCGTGGGGTAGGACGGATCGACGGCGGTCTTGGCGTCGGCGCCGTGGCACGAGGCGCAATTGAACTTGTCGAACACCGCTTTGCCGGCGGCCAGGTCCTGGGCCTGCGCGGCGGCGCCGCACGCGGCCAGCACGAGGCCTGCAACGGCAGACAGAATGCGTTTCATGTAGGCCCCCTTGTTATTTGAGATTCGAGTAGTACGCGGCCAGGTCGGCGATGTCCTGGTCGCTCAGGCTGCCGGCAATGGCGTCCATCGTGGGATGGCTGCGCGCGCCTTTCTTGTACTCGTTGAGGGCGGTTTCGATGTATTTGGCGTTCTGCCCGGCGATCTTGGGCACGTGGTAGAGCTCGGGGAACGTCGCCTTGTAGCCCTCGATGCCATGGCAGCCGATGCACATCGACACCTTGTCCCGGGCGTTTTTGATGTTACCGGCCGGCGCTGCATCCGCAGCGTTTGCCTGGCCGGCGATCGCACAGGATGCGATCGCGGTCAGTGCGCCGGCCATGCACTTCAGTGAGGTTCGCAACTTCATTGACTGACTCTTCCTGTTAGGGCTAAGGACAGGGCAAACACGTTGCGGGTCGAACCCGGCTGCAAAACCGCCTGATTGTACGATAATTGACCAGGATTCAAACCCCACGATGGCATTGCGCCGCGTCAACCACGACCAGTACAGCCCACCATGCCCGCAGCCTCGCACGCCTCTTTCGCCCCGTCCGCCCGCTTCGAAGGAACCGACACCTACGTCGCCACCGACGACCTCAAACTCGCCGTCAACGCCGCCCTCACACTGCAGCGCCCGCTGCTCATCAAGGGCGAGCCCGGCACCGGCAAGACCATGCTGGCGGAAGAAGTGGCCCGCGCGCTGGGCCGGCCGCTGCTGCAATGGCACATCAAGTCCACCACCAAGGCGCACCAGGGCCTGTACGAATACGACGCGGTCTCGCGCCTGCGCGACTCGCAGCTCGGCGACGAGAAAGTGCGCGACATCCGCAACTACATCGTGCAAGGCACGCTGTGGCAGGCCTTCGAGTCCGACGAGCCCGTCGTGCTGCTCATCGACGAAATCGACAAGGCCGACATCGAATTCCCCAACGACCTGCTGCGCGAGCTGGACCGCATGGAGTTCCATGTCTACGAAACGCGCCAGACCATTGCCGCGCGCCACCGCCCGCTGGTCATCATCACGTCCAACAACGAGAAAGACCTGCCCGACGCGTTCCTGCGCCGCTGCTTCTTCCACTACATCCGCTTCCCCGACCGCGAAACCATGCGCGACATCGTCAACGTGCATTTTCCCGACCTGAAGCAGGAGGTGCTGCGCGCGGCGCTGGACACGTTCTTTGCGCTGCGCGACACCCCCGGCCTGAAGAAGAAGCCCTCCACCTCCGAGCTGCTCGACTGGCTGCGCCTGCTGCTGGCCGAAGACATCCCGGCCGCGCAGATCGACGCCCACAACGCCACCGCGGTGCCGCTCATGGCCGGCGCGCTGCTCAAGAACGAGCAGGACGTGCACCTGCTCGAGCGCCTGGCCGCCATGACGCGCGGCAGCGCGCGCCGCTGAACGCTTCCGCCCGCCGCCCATGCTCATCGACTTCTTCTACCACCTGCGCGCGCACAAGCTGCCGGTCTCGATCAAGGAATACCTGACCCTGGTCGAGGCCCTGCGCCAGGACCTGATGGCGCCCACGCTGGACGATTTCTACTTCCTCGCGCGCGCCACGCTGGTCAAGGACGAGTCCCTGTACGACCGCTACGACCAGGCATTCGGGGCCTACTGCAAGGGCATCGAGGCGGCGCTGCCGGCCGGCAAGGAAATCCCCGTCGACTGGCTCGTCAAGCAGTTCGAGAAAAGCCTGAGCCCCGAAGAAAAAGCCGCCATCGAGAAACACGGCTGGGACAAGCTCATGGAGCTCTTCAAGCAGCGCCTGGAAGAGCAGAAAGAACGCCATGCCGGCGGCAGCAAATGGATAGGCACGGGCGGCACCTCGCCCTTCGGCAATGGCGGCTACCACCCCGAAGGCATGCGCGTGGGCGGCGCCTCGGCCGGCAACCGCACGGCGGTCAAGGTCTGGGACATGCGGCAGTTCCGCGACTACGACGACCAGGTCGAGCTGGGCACCCGGAATTTCAAGGTGGCGCTGCGGCGCCTGCGCCGCTTCGCGCGCGAAGGCGCGGAGCTCGAACTCGACCTGGACGACACCATCGCCAGCACCGCGCGCAATGCGGGCCACCTGGACCTGCGCATGGTGCCGGAACGCCACAATACCGTGAAGGTGCTCATGCTGCTGGACGTGGGCGGCAGCATGGACGACCACATCGCGCGGGTCGAGGAGCTGTTCTCGGCCGCGCGCAGCGAATTCCGCAACCTGGAAGTCTATTACTTCCACAACTGCCCTTACGAAACGCTGTGGCAGAGCAACCGCCGCCGCCAGAGCGAACGCTTCGACACCTGGGACGTGCTGCGCAAGTACAACCCCGACTGGCGCCTCATCATCGTGGGCGACGCCACCATGAGCCCCTACGAGATCCTGCAACCGGGCGGCTCGGTGGAGCACTACAACAAGGAAGCGGGCGCGGTCTGGATGCGGCGCCTGCTCGACGCCTGGCCCAAGTCGGTGTGGCTCAATCCCGAGCCCACGGCCTCGTGGCAGTACCGGCAGTCCATTGCGCTGATGCGCGACATCATGCAAGACCGCATGTACCCCGTCACCGTCTCCGGCCTGGAACAGGCCATGCGCATGCTGTCGAAATAGCCGCCGCTCAGCCGTCCACCGGGTGCTCGGGCGTGTCCAGCGCCAGCCGGTAGAACACCAGGTCCAGCCAGCGCCCGAACTTGAATCCGGCCTGCTCGATGGTGCCGCAGCGCGCGAACCCCAGCCGCTCGTGCAGGCGGATGCTGCCGGCATTGGCCGCGTCGATGGCGCCGATCAGCAGATGCACCTGGCTGGCGCGGGCCCGCGCGATCAGCTCGCGCATCAGGGCCTCGCCCAGGCCCCTGCCCCGGAACCGCGCGTCCACGTACACCGAATGCTCCACCGTGTACTTGAAAGCGGGAAACGCCCTGAACGTGCCGTAGCTGGCGAATCCCATGAGATCGCCGTCCGCATTCTCGTAGCCCAGCACAGGGAACCCGCCCTGCCGCTTGGCCTCGAACCAGCCCCGCATGGCTTCGGGCGGGCGCGGCGTGTAGTCGTACAGCGCGGTGGTGTGGACGATGGCGTCGTTGAGAATGGCCAGGATCTGCCCGGCGTGGCGCTCGGGCGTGCAATCGACCAGAATGGCGCCCGGAGGCGTGGAAGTGGCGGCGGCGTTCATGGCGGCATTGTATCGGCGGCCGGCCGCCGCCAGAAGCGGAGGGTTCAGCGCGCGGCGTCGAAGGCGGCCCGCAGCCGCTCTGCCTGCGCGCGCGCCTCGTCCGCGCTTTGCAGATTGGCGAACCCCAGCAGCAGCCCGCCGGCCGCGGATTTGCGGATGCGCCAGTCGCTCAGCGCCTGCACGGCCAAGCCCCGGGCGCGTGCTTCGGCCGCGATCGCCCGGTCGCTGCGCCGCCCGGCCAGATGGGCCAGCACGTGAATGCCCCCGGCCTGGGGCTGGACGTGCAGGCGCCCGCCGAAAACCGCGTCCAGCGCATCGACCAGGAAGCCGCGGCGCACCGCGTACAAGGCGCGCATCCGGCGCAGATGCCGGGCGAAGTGCCCCTGGTCCATGAAATCGGCCACCGCGGCCTGCAGCGGCACGGCTCCCGGCCCGGGCAACCGCTGCGCGGCCTCCTGGAGCCGCGCGGCCTGCGCCTGCGGCGCCACCAGGTACGCCAGGCGCAGCCCCGGAAACAGCGCTTTGCTGAACGTGCCCGCATAAAGCACCCGCCCCTGGGCGTCCAGGCTCTTGAGCGCGGGCAGCGGCCGGCCGTGGTAGCGGAATTCGCTGTCGTAATCGTCCTCCACGATCCATGCCGCGCTCCGGCCGGCCCATTCGAGCAGCTCGAGCCGGCGGGGCAGGCTGAGCGCCATGCCCAACGGACTCTGGTGCGTGGGCGTGACGACGGCGAACCGCGCCCGCGCGGCGCGGCGGATGCCCTGGCCCACGTCCAGCCCCTCTTCGTCCACCGCCACCGGCGCCAGGCGCATGCCCTCGTCTTCCAGCAGCCGCCTCGCGTATGGATAGCCCGGGTCTTCGTACCAGCCCTCGTCGCCCGGCTCGAGCAGCGCGCGGCACGCCAGCTGCAGCGCGCCCCGGTAGCCGTTGGTGACGAAAACCTGCGCGGGCGTGCAGGCGATGCCGCGCGAGATGCCCAGATAGGCGGCGATGGAACGCCGCAGGGGCTCGTAGCCCGCCGGATCGGGATGGACCATTGCGGCCATGCCCAGGGAGCGCAGCGTCCGGCCGGCCAGGCGGACCCAGGTCTTGCGGGGAAAGGCGTCCAGCGCGGGCAGCCCGAGCTGGAACGGGCGCGGCGCCGGGACGGCGGCCATTCCGGTCGGCGNAAGGCCAGCGCCGCCAGGCCGACTCCCGCGCACAGCGCGCATGCTCCCGGTTGGCCCGTCATGGCGTGCACCGCCGCGGCGGCGCTGCGTCCGGGCGGCCCCGAAGTCCGCGAGCCCTGAGGCGCGGGGCGCCTCAGCGTTCCGCGCGCTGGCGGATGAGATCGATGTAGGTGTCGCTGTCCAGCGGCTTGCCCAGGCGCTGGGCTTCCCATACCACCTGTCCCAGGCACTCCATGATTTCGTGGGCGGCCTGGTGCGCGTCCGTGCGCGAGACGAGCTTCTGGTAGGCCCGGCGGATGCCGGGAGGATGGTCGATGGAGAGCTGCTCCGCGATAGCGAGGTGCATGGACAGGTGCAGGAAGGGATTGGTGCGTCCCTTTTCGACCGAGTATTCCTCGCTCATGGCCTGGGGATTCTCCAGGTCGCCGTGATATTCCGGATGCTCGATGATCCAATCCAGCGCCATGGCTTCGAGCGGACTCAGCACCTCGGCCGAGCGGTGCTTGCGCCAGGTTTCGATAAAGAATTCGCGGACTTGGTCGCGGGAGGGATTGAACATCGGGGGAGGGGAAAAGCGGACTGGAAGAATCCTATTTTAACGCCCGGACGCCGGCCGCCCGGCTGCGGCGGCAATTGTTGCAATCAGGGCAACACCATGATCCCGCGCCCGCCTCTACCGGCCCGATTCCCCGAAGCCTACGATTTGTCCGTTGCCTGGACTTACGCAACCACGCTTGGCTCCCGTTTTCCGGCCCGGCTTCCGGATCCGCTTCCGGATCCGTGAAGCGGGCGGCTACCCACCATCGAGGGAATCATCATGACCCAACGTCTCAACGCTTTCGCGCAATCGCCCGAGCTGTTCAAGAAGTTCATCGAATTCGGCCTGCTGGTCAGGTCGGGCGCGATCGAGGAGTCCATCCTGGCCCTCGTGGAGATCCGCGCCTCGCAGATGAACGGCTGCGCCTTCTGCCTGGACATGCACGTCAAGCAGGCCAAGATCCACGGCGAGCGCGAGCTGCGCCTGCACCACGTGGCCATCTGGCGCGAATCCCCCCTGTTCTCGCCGCGGGAGCGCGCCGCGCTGGAATGGACCGAAGCGCTGACGAAACTGCCCGAGCAGGGCGTGCCGGACGAGATCTACGAGCGCGTGCGCGCGCAGCTGTCGGAAAAGGAAATCTCCGACCTGAGCTTCGCCATCATGGCCATCAACGGATGGAACCGCCTCAACGTGGGCTTGCGTACCGTTCCAGGCTCGGTCGACAAGGCCTACGGCCTGGACAAGGCCAAGCTGGACTGAGGACAGGCCATGAAAATCCCGGCTGCAGGCGGAACCTCGGCATCTCCGGACAGACCGGCATGGGCCGATTGCAGCCGCCCCGCTCAGCCTCCCGGACAAAAACCGCGGAGACGACTTCCGGCCGCTTTACACCGCCCGCGTCGCGGTGCGGGGCGGCGAGGCCGCGCACGGGCGCGCGTCGGGCCGCGCGCGTTCCGACGACGGCGCCTTGCAGCGGGATCTGCGCCTGCCCAGGGAGCTCGGCGGGCCCGGTGGCGGAACCAATCCCGAGCAACTGTTTGCCGCGGGCTATGCCGCCTGCTTCCATGGCGCGCTGGCGCTGCTGGCCGCCCGGGCGGGCCTGTGCATTGCCGAAGCCGAGGTGCGGGCCCGCGTTACCTTCGGGCGCGATCCGGTCGACGGGCTTTACGCGCTGGCCGCGCATATCGACATCCACCTGCCGGGGTTGGACCGGGCCGTGGCCGAAGCGCTGGTGCGCAATGCCGAGCGCCACTGCCCGTATGCCAAGATGGCGCGGCAGGGAATCGAAAGCGTGGTGGCGCCGACGCAGCAGGTTCGCCGGCTCATGTCTGCCCCGGCAGCAGGCTGTCCAGGATCTGCAGGTCCTGCGCGCGGATGCGCTCGGTCATGTAGTCGATGAAGACGCGGATCCGGCCGGGCAGGTGCTGGCGGCTGAGATAGCAGAGGTAGTGGCCCCGATCGTCCGGCGCGTATTGCGGCAGGCATGCCACGAGAGCGCCGGCGCGCAGGTGCTCGCAAACCTGGTAGCCGGCCATCTGGGCGATGCCCCGGCCGTCGAGCACGGCCTGCAGCACGAGGTCGGCGTCGTTGAAGGCCAGCGTGGCGGCAGGCGCGAACTTGCGCATGCGGCCGCCCACCTTGAATTCCCATTCGTACACCCGCCCCGAGGCCAGCCGGAAGTTGATGCAGCGGTGGCCGGCGAGCTCGTCGAGGGCGCGGGGCAGGGGGTGGCGGGCCGCATACGCGGGCGATGCGCACAACAGCATCTGCATCGGGATCAGGCGCTTGGCAATGACCTGGCTGTCTTCCATGCGGCCATTGCGGAACGAGACGTCGACCCGGTCCGTGGTGAAGTCGGTGGGGCCGTCGTCCAGCAGCAGGTCGATGGCGATGTCCGGGTGGACTTCCTGGAAACCCTGCAGCAACGGGGCGATGACCTTGCGCCCGAAGCCCACGGTGGCGCACACGCGCAAGTGGCCGGCGGGCGGGCCTGCGCGCAGTTCGCGCATGGTCTCCAGGGCCTGGACGATGCCTTCCACGCCGGGACGGCAGCTTTCGTAGAAGCGCTCGCCTTCGGGAGTGAGCGAGGTGCTGCGCGTGGTCCGCACGAAGAGCCGCACGCCGAGCTGGTCTTCCAGTTTCTGCACGCTACGGCTGACCGCCGAGCGGCCGATGTCCAGGCGGTCGCCGGCCCTGGCGAAGTTGCCTTCCGCCGCGACCGCCATGAAGGCCACCACGCCGGCATAGCTGGTGACGAAGCTGTGCGCCAGCGGGTCGGCGCCGCCGTGCGGAGAAGCGTTGCGGGCCGTCGCGGCGCTGGGTGAGGTTTTCTTTTCCATGCCCCGTAAGACGGCCGCCGGGGGCGTTTTGTGACGTCCGGCTCGAAAAAAAGGCGGATCAGGAAGGCGCCGAATCGAAGGCCGCGGCCACGCGGGCCAGTTTGTCCGGATTGCGCTGGACCAGCACCCGGACGATGCGGCTTCCGTCGGTTTCATAGGACTGCACCGATTCCAGGGCGCCCTCGATGAAGCGCAGCAGCGCCCACTGGCCGTTCACCTGGGCCACTTCCACGCGCAGCGCGTCGCCGTAGCGGCGCTTGCCGGCGTAGAACAGATGGGCCAGCCGTCGGCCTCCCGCCAGGCTTGCGAAACTCGGCACCTTGCCGCCGCCGTCGCCGATGAGCTCGGCGTCGTCGGCCAGCAGCGCTTGCAGCCCATGGAGGTCGCCGCGCCGCATGGCGTCGGCAAAGTCCCGCATCAGGCGGTGGTGGGTTGCGCGGGGCACCGCCAGGCGGCGCGGGCCCTGGCGCAGTTGCCGTTTCGCCCGGCTCACGAGCTGGCGGCATGCCGTTTCGGTCTTGCCGAGCGTGCGCGCCACTTCGGCGTATTCGGCATCGAACACCTCGCGCATCAGGAAGGCGGCGCGGGCCTCGGGCGACAGGCGCTCCAGCAGGTACAGGAAGGCCACGGAAACGTCGTCGGCGCGTTCGTGGGCTTCTTCCGGCGTGGCCTGGGGCGCGGTCAGCACGGGCTCCGGCAGCCAGACGCCCACGTAGCGGGCCCGCTCGGCCTTCAGGCTGCGCAGGCGGTCGATGGCCAGCCGCGTCGTGACCGTGACCAGCCACGCCTCGGGATTGTCCAGCGCCTGCGTGTCGGCCTCGTGCCAGCGCAGCCAGGCGTCCTGCACCACGTCTTCCGCTTCTTCCACCGAACCCAGCATGCGATAGGCGATGGCGTGCAGCCGGGGGCGGACGCTGTCGAACAGGCGGGGGGAGCCGGTCATGGTAAAGCCAGGGCCAGGGCGGGAGCGGGTGGAGGAAGCTCCCCATTGTGCTATCGGCCCGGGAAATCGGCAAGGCGGGGAGAACCGGCCCAGGGCGGTGAAGGCGATTCTCGCTGCGGGACGTGCAATGCGATATAGAATGGTCGAGCTATCCGCCAGCCGGTGCGCGTTCCGCGGACGGGTCCACCCGCGGCGGCCGCGCCGTCCGATGCGGCGCACGCGCGGAAAAAATCACCTGGAGCAAATGGAGCATACATGTCCTACCAACACATCAAGGTGCCCGCTGGGGGCCAGAAGATTACGGTCAACGCCGATTTCTCGCTGAATGTGCCGGATCAGCCCATCGTCCCCTACATCGAGGGCGATGGAACCGGCGCCGACATCACCCCCGTGATGATCAAGGTGGTGGATGCTGCGGTGCAGAAAGCCTACGGCGGCAAGCGCAAGATCCACTGGATGGAGGTCTACGCCGGCGAGAAGGCCACCAAGGTCTACGGCCCCGACGTCTGGCTGCCCGACGAGACGCTCGATGTGGTGAAGGACTATGTCGTGTCCATCAAGGGACCGCTCACCACGCCCGTGGGCGGCGGCATCCGCTCGCTCAACGTGGCGCTGCGCCAGCAGCTCGACCTGTACGTCTGCCTGCGCCCGGTGCGTTATTTCAAGGGCGTGCCCTCGCCGGTGCGCGAGCCCGAGAAGACCGACATGGTCATCTTCCGCGAGAACTCCGAAGACATCTACGCCGGCATCGAATACATGGCCGAGAGCGAGCAGGCCAAGGAACTCATCCAGTTCCTGCAGACCCGGCTCGGCGTGAAGAAAATCCGTTTCCCGAACACCTCGTCCATCGGCATCAAGCCGGTGTCGCGCGAAGGCACCGAGCGCCTGGTGCGCAAGGCCCTGCAGTACGCCATCGACAACGACCGCTCTTCGGTCACGCTGGTGCACAAGGGCAACATCATGAAGTTCACCGAGGGCGGCTTCCGCGACTGGGGCTACGCCCTGGCGCAGAAGGAATTCGGCGCGCAGCTCATCGACGGCGGCCCGTGGTGCAAGTTCAAGAATCCCAAGACGGGCCGCGAGATCACCGTCAAGGATTCGATCGCCGACGCCTTCCTGCAGCAGATCCTGCTGCGCCCGGCCGAGTACGACGTCATCGCCACGCTGAACCTGAACGGCGACTACATCTCCGACGCGCTGGCGGCGCAGGTGGGCGGCATCGGCATCGCGCCGGGGGCCAACCTTTCCGACTCCGTGGCCATGTTCGAGGCCACGCACGGCACGGCGCCCAAGTACGCGGGCAAGGACTACGTCAATCCGGGTTCCGAGATTCTCTCGGCCGAGATGATGCTGCGCCACATGGGCTGGACCGAGGCGGCCGACCTCATCATCTCCAGCATGGAGAAATCCATCCTGTCCAAGAAGGTCACCTATGATTTCGCCCGCCTGCTCGAAGGCGCCACGCAAGTGTCGTGCTCGGGCTTCGGCCAGGTCATGATCGAAAACATGTAGCGGCAGCCGGCTTGCCGGCGCCCGGGCCCGCCCGTCCTGCCGACAGGCGGGCTTTTTTTCGCCGGCATTCAGCCCGCGAAACGGTAGCCCACGCCGATTTCCGTGAGCAGGTACGCGGGCTGGGCCGGATCGGCCTCCAGCTTCTGGCGCAGGTGGCCCATGTAGATGCGCAGGTAATGGTGGCTTTCCACGTGCGAAGGGCCCCATACTTCGCGCAGCAGTTCGCGGTGGGTCATGACCTTGCCGCGGTGCGCGAGCAGTGCGGCGAGCAGGCGGTATTCCAGCGACGTCAGGTGCACGTGCCTGCCGCCGCGCTCGACCACGCGCCTGGAAAAATCGACGCGCACGTCGCCGAAGCGGATCTCCGTCGCATTGCCCGCGCCGCCGCGCGCATGCCGGCGCAGCAGTACGCGCAGGCGCGCCAGCAGTTCGTTCACGCCGAACGGCTTGGTCAGGTAGTCGTCGGCGCCGGCGTCCAGGGCGGCCACCTTGTCGGCTTCCGCCGTGCGCGCCGAGAGCACCAGCACCGGCACCTCGGTCCAGCCCCGCAGCTCGCGGATCAGCGTCATGCCGTCGTCGTCGGGCAGGCCGAGATCCAGGATCACGGCGTCGGGCTGCCGCGTGCCGGCCTCGATCAGGCCGCGCCTGACGGTTTCCGCTTCGTGCACCGCACAGCCTTCGTCCTCCAGGGCCTGGCGCACGAAACGCCGGATGCCGGCGTCGTCTTCGATGAGTAGCAGGGTGGGCTGATAGTCGAACATGCGTCAGGAGATTTCGGGTTGTACCGGGGGCGGCGCGCCCAGCGGCAAGGTAAAGACGAACCGCGCGCCCCGCGGCTGGCCGGGCGCCGGTTCGACCCAGATGCGGCCGTGGTGCGCGGCCACGATGGCTTCGCAGACCGCCAGCCCCAGGCCCACGCCCGGGGTGGCGGACTCGCGTTCGCCGCGCGTGAACTTCTCGAAAATGCGGCGCTCGGCGCCCGCCGGCACGCCGGGGCCCTCGTCGCACACCGACACCCGCAGCTCGCCGTCCGCCGCCATGGCGTGAACGCGTATCGTACTGCCGGCGGGCGTGAACTTGGCGGCGTTTTCGAGCAGGTTGCAGAGCACCCGCTCGATCAGCACGCCATCGCATTCCACCAGCGGAAGGTCGGACAGTGGGGCCACGGCGATCCGGTGGCCGGACAGGGGTTCGCGCAGGTCGGCCAGCGCCGCGCCCACCAGCTCCTCGATGGACTGCCATTCTTTGCGCAGCGGCGCGGCGCGGTTCTGCAGCCTCGCCATGTCGAGCAGATTGATCACCAGCGCCTGCATGCGCTGGGCCTGTTCGCGCATGGCGCGCGCCGTCTCCTGCGCGGCGCGCGGTAGCGCGTCCGGCTGGCGCAGCAGCGTGTCGGCCAGGCCCACCAGGCTGGTGAGCGGCGTGCGCAGATCGTGCGACACCGCCGCCAGCAGCGAGTTGCGCAGTCTTTCCGATTCCATGGTCAGCAGCGCCTGCTGCGCCACTTCCACATAGTGCAGGCGTTCCAGCGCGATGGCGATCAGGGTGGCGTATGCCTCGATCTGCCGTCGGGCCCCGGCGTCGGCATAGAGGCCGCGGTGCGGCGCGGCCAGCGCCAGCACGCCGCGCGTGCGCATGGGCGCCTTCAGCGGCAGGTACAGCAGGCTCGCTGCGCGAGCGTGGCCGTGCCGGCCCCGGCCGGCTGGCCGTGGTCGTACACCCATTGCGCCAGCGCCGGCTCCAGGCCGGCCATGCCCTCGGAGGGAGAGGCCAGCGACAGGCGCTCGTCCATGCCCTGTATGTACAGCGCGCAGCGCGAGCCGAACGTGGCGTGGATGAAGGCGTTGGCCGATGCGACGATCTGCCCGGGCAGCAGGGCGGACGACAGTTCGCGCGCGAATTCGTAAAGGCTGCGCGCGTCGGCCTCGCGCTTGACCGAAGCCTGCGCCTGCAGGCGCAGGCCCGCGGTGAGCTGGCCGATGAGCAGGCCCACCGTCAGCAGCACGCCGAAGGTCAGCAGGTACTGCACGTCCGAAACGGCAAAGGAGGCCAGCGGCTGGACGAACAGGAAGTCGAACAGCCCCACGCTGACGACGGAAGCCAGCGCGGCCGGCCCGCGCCCATGGCGCAGCGCCACGCCCACCACCGCCAGCAGGAAGAGCATGACGATGTTGGTCTGGTGCAGCGCGGGGAATGCCAGCGCGGAAATGCCGGCGGCCGCAGCGCAATAGCAGAGCGCCCAGGCATAACCCGCGAGCGGATGCGTTCCGCGGGGCCGGGCGGCATCTGGCGCGGGCGGCGCGCGTCCGCGCTCGGCGGCGGGCAGGGGCGGGGCGCCCAGCCGGATCACGTCGATTTCCGGACAGCCGGCCGCCAGGCGGTCGGCAAAGCTCTGCCGCCGCCAGAGCCAGCCCGGCGCCAGCGCCGCGGACAGCAGTGCCGAAACCGACAGGCGCAGGCGCTGCAGCCCGCTCGCGCGCGTGCGGCCGATGACCGCCTTGGTGATGTTGTGGCGGCGGACGTAGCGCACCATGGCTTCCACCATATCGCCGCCGGCCAGGGTCTCGGTGCGCGCGCCCAGCGAATCCGCCAGGGCCAGGCCGCGCTCCAGGCGCTCGCGCAGCGCCTGCGGCGCGGGCGTCGCGCGCGGACGGTCTATGGTTACCACGTGCAGATCGCATTCGAGCTGCTGGCTCAGGCGGTGCGCGCTGCGGATCACGTATTCCGCGTCGGCGTCGGCGCCAATGCAGGCCACCACCGCCTCGCGCGTGCGCCATACGGGCTCGATGGCGCGGTCGCGGCGGTAAGCCTGCACGTCGTCGTCCACGTGCTCGGCGGTGCGGCGCAGCGCCAGCTCGCGCAGCGCGATCAGGTTTCCCTTGCGGAAGAAATTGCGGCCCGCGTGGCGCGCCTGCTCCGGCAGGTAGACCTTGCCCTCCTTCAGGCGGCGCAGCAGTTCGTCGGCCGGGATATCCACCAGGATGACTTCGTCCGCGCCGTCGAACACCGCATCGGGCACGGTTTCGCGCACGCGCACGCCCGTGATGCCGCCCACGGCCTCGTTCAGGCTGTCCAGGTGCTGCACGTTGAGGGTGGTCCAGACGTCGATGCCGGCGGCGAGGAGTTCTTCGATGTCCTGCCAGCGCTTGGCGTGCCGCGATCCGGGCGCGTTGGTGTGCGCCAGCTCGTCGACCAGGATCAGCGCGGGCCGCAGCGCGAGCGCGGCGTCGAGGTCGAATTCCTGCAGCACGCGGCCGCGGTGCTCGACGCGGCGCAAGGGCAGGACCGCCAGTCCTTCGAGCAAGGCCGCGGTTTCGCGGCGTCCGTGGGTTTCGACCACGCCGGCCGCCACCGGCACGCCCTGCGCGGCCTGCGCCTGCGCGGCGGCCAGCATGGCGCAGGTCTTGCCCACGCCCGCCGAGGCGCCGAAGTACACGCGCAGCCTGCCGCGCGCGGCCTGGCGGCTTTCGTCGTCCAGGGTTTTCAACAATGCGTCCGGGTCGGGACGCTCGTCGGTGCGTTCAGCCATGTGCGCGGGCGCCGGAGGGAAAGGTGGAGCTCGCCATACTATACGTCCCCTGCCGGCGCGTCCTGGCGCGCGTCACCGCGCCCGCTCCAGCCGGTCCAGCGCGAGATTGAGCGTGAGGACGTTGACCGCGGGCCGGCCGAGCACGGCGGGCCAGGGGGCCGCGGTGTGCTCGGCGATGAGCGACTGCACCTGCGCCAGCGGCAGCCCGCGTTCGCGCGCCACGCGGGCCGCTTGATAGGCGGCCGCCTCCGGGCTGATGTGCGGATCCAGCCCGCTGCCCGACGCCGTGA
>NZ_LHSJ01000150.1:0-16561 GCF_001270295.1 Achromobacter sp. DMS1
TTTTTCGATCAGTCTACTTTTTAGGCGCTACTGATGCAAGAGCCTCCCGTTGCTACTGCCGAACCTGTTGAGCCCAAGGGGCTGAGCTGGGGGTTGGAGAGCAGACTTCAATTCATCGATTTTCGGTTGCGCTGGGAGCGGCGCATCAATCGAATGGATCTCACTGAGCACTTCGGCATATCAGTGCCTCAAGCGTCACTTGATATTGCCAAGTACACCGAACTGGCCCCGAATAACCTGACATACGACCGCAGCTCCAAGACCTACACGGCAACGCAGAGTTTTCGTCCGCTTTACCAGCGAAGCTCTGCACAACGTTATCTGGCAGAACTGTTGGCAACCAAGATGGGGGTGGTTGAGTCAGCGGCCAGCTTTATCGGCTCCGCGCCGGAGATAGATTGGGCGCCTTCCCCCTGGCGCACCATCGACGAGCAGACTGTCGAATTGGTGGTCCGTGCAATACGGCAGCAGGAAGCCATTCGAGTCAGTTACCAGTCCATGACGTCCTTGAACGAATCAATTCGCCTGCTGTCACCACACGCTCTTGGCTACGATGGCTTTCGTTGGCACGTGCGCGCGTTTTGCCACAAGCGCCAGCGCTTCAGCGATTTCGTCCTCGCTGTTTTCCATGACCTTGCGCGCGGCGAACACCGGGTTGCGCACGCGGTGCACGCCGGCGATGGCGCCCGAGCGCAGCGTGGCCGCCGTCCATGATGGCGGCGTCCAGCTCGTGAGTGCCGGCGCTGGTGAACACGGCGCCGTGCCCGGCGTTGAAAAGCGGACAGTCTTCCAGCAGGCGCACGGCCTCGGTTCCACCGCGTCCAGCGCGCTGCCGCCCTGCGCGAGCACCGCCTGCCCGCCGCCAGCGATGCGCTCGAGCGCCTCCAGGTACTCGCGCTCCTTCTCGGGCGACATGGCCGAGCGCGTCAGCGCGCCGGCGCCGCCGTGAATGGCGATCACGGGTTGAATCATCGTTTTCCTACTCCATGGATGAGCCACGGCATCACGGACTGGGTCACCCCGGCCGCGGCCGCGACGGAATTCTTGGCCCGATAGGCCACCGCCGCCGAGAGCGCTTCGATCAGGCCCAGGGCGGCGGTTTCGGAATTGGGCATGAGCTGGCGCGCCGAATATGCGTAGAGCACCACCGATGCGGCGGGCGCCAGCGGCGAAGTGGGCTTGTCGGTCAGCACCAGCACTGGCACGCCGGCCTGCCGCGCGGCGTTGACCAGCGTGACGGTGTCGGCCAGGTAGCGCGGAAAGCCGATGGCGATCACCAGATCCCTGGACGTCATGCGCGACATCTGGCGCGCGGCGTGCGACACGCCGCCCGGCCCGGCCAGGGATTCCACCGAATGCAGGTGCATGCACAAGCCCCGCTGCAGCAGGCCGGCCAGGAAGCCGCTGGCCCCGAAACCGATGATGAAGACCCGGTCGGCGCCGAGCACCGCGTCCACGGCGCGCTCACAGGCCTGGGCGTCCAGGGCCTGGAGATTGCGCTGTGCGTTGTCGATGTCTTCCTGCAGCGTCGCGGCGAAGATCTGCGCCGCGCTGGCGGGGTGCGCGAGTTCGGTGCGCAGTTTTTCCACCGGCTCCAGCGCGGCCTCGAAGCCGCGCGCCAGCTCGGCGCGGAATTGCGGATAGCCGGGCAGGTCCAGCGCCCGGGCGAAACGGTTGGCCGTCGCCACCGACACGCCAACCGCCGCCGCGAATTCGTCGATGGTCATGGTGGCCACCCGGAACTGGTGCGCCAGCACGTATTCGGCCATCTTGTGCTGCGTCCGGCTGAGCGCGGGCTGGGCCCGGGCGATGCGGTCAGCGATCGTAAGTGCGGCCTTGGTCATCGAGGGGAAAAAGCGTGGGAACGAATATGTAAATCTGTTTACATGCAAATTTTAGATAAGAAAATAGATTTTCATACTCAGGGTATACCCGCGCTCAGATGTAACAGTCGGGAGAAAAAAACGGGGCCGGCAGGCGTTACGCTTACGCCTCCCGTCTTTCTGGAGTTTCCATGCCCGCCTGGATCTGCAAGCCCCATTCCGAACTCGCCCCGGCCGAGCTCTACGCGCTGCTGCGGCTGCGCTCCGAAGTCTTCGTGGTGGAACAGGAATGCGTCTACCTGGATCTGGACGGCAAAGACCTGCAAGGCGCAACGGCGCACCTCATGGCCTGGGAAAACGGCGAGCTGGCGGCTTATTGCCGCCTGCTGGAGCCCGCGCTGAACGGAGGCCGCGCGGTCATCGGCCGGGTGATCACCGCGCCCGCATTCCGCGGCGCCGGCCTGGGGCACGAACTCATGCGCCGCGCCAAGGCCGAGGCCGCACGCCTGTGGCCGGGCCGGCCGCTCTACCTGAACGCCCAGGCCCGCCTGCGGAACTACTATGCGGGCCACGGCTTCGTGCCGGTCACGGACGAATACATGGAAGACGGCATCCCGCACGTGGGCATGCTGCTCGACGCGCCGTCCAAATGAAAACGGCGCCCGCGAGGGGCGCCGTTTCGAGGTCGTGCCGGGCGATTACTTCACCGCCGAGACATCCAGCTTGGCCTTGGTCTTGGACTGGATCTCGTCCACGGCGACGCCGGGCGCCAGCTCCAGCAGCTTGAGGCCGTCGTCGGTGACTTCCATCACGCCCAGGTCGGTGATGATGAGATCGACCACGCCCACGCCGGTCAGCGGCAGCGTGCATTCGGGCAGCAGCTTGATGTCTTCCGTGCCGTCCTTCTTCTTGGCGACGTGCTCCATCAGCACCACCACCTTGCCCACGCCGGCCACCAGGTCCATGGCGCCGCCCATGCCCTTGACCATCTTGCCCGGGATCATCCAGTTGGCCAGGTCGCCCTTCTCGGACACCTGCATGGCGCCCAGGATGGCCAGGTTGATCTTGCCGCCGCGGATCATCGCGAACGAATCCGCCGAGGAAAAGATGGAAGAGCCGGGCAGCGTGGTGACCGTCTGCTTGCCGGCGTTGATGAGGTCGGGGTCGACTTCGTCGTCGGTGGGGAACGGACCGATGCCCAGCAGGCCGTTTTCGGACTGCAGCCACACCTCGACGCCCTTGGGCACGTGGTTGGCCACCAGGGTGGGCAGGCCGATGCCCAGGTTCACGTAAAAACCGTCTTGCAGCTCGCGCGCGGCGCGCGCGCCATTTCATCGCGGGACCATGCCATGTCGTCTTCTCCTTAGGCCGGGCGAGTGGTGCGTTGTTCGATGCGCTTTTCGGGATTCGCGTTCAGGACGATCCGCTGCACATAAATGCCGGGAAGGTGGATCTGGTCGGGGTCCAGGTCGCCGGTCTCGACGATCTTTTCCACTTCGACGACGGTGATCTTGCCAGCCATCGCCACGTTGGGATTGAAGTTGCGCGCCGTCTTGCGGAACACCAGATTGCCGCTGCGATCGGCGATATGGGCCTTGACCAGGGACACGTCGGGCACCAGCGAGCGTTCCATGACGTACTGCTGTCCGTCGAATTCGCGGATTTCCTTGCCGTCGGCCACGATGGTGCCCACGCCGGTGCGGGTGAAGAACGCCGGGATGCCGGCGCCGCCGGCGCGCAGCTTCTCGGCCAGCGTGCCCTGGGGCGTGAACTCGAGCTCGAGTTCGCCCGACAGGTACTGGCGCTCGAATTCCTTGTTCTCGCCCACGTAGGAGGCGATCATCTTGCGCACCTGGCGGGTGTTGAGCAGCTGGCCCAGGCCGAAGCCGTCCACGCCCGCGTTATTGCTGACGCAGGTGAGATCCTTCACGCCCGAATCGCGCAGCGCCGCGATCAGGGCCTCGGGAATGCCGCAAAGGCCGAAGCCTCCCACGGCAATCATCTGGCCGTCCTTGACGATGCCTGCCAGCGCCTCCCGGGCGCTTGCATAAACCTTGTCCATCGCTCCAACTCCTGGTTAATGTGAACGGAAGAGGGTCGTACCGGGACGGCGCCCCCTCGCTATTGTGATTCTTGGTTTGCGCTCGATTTTAACGGCATGCCGGGCAATTGCACGCCCGTCAGGCGGCCGGCTGGAACTGCGCGGCCAGCCGCGCCAGCACCTCGGGCGGCCACGGCGCGGACACATTGGCGACGTAATCCATCCAGACGAGCACATTGCGTCCGCGCGCATAGGGCCCCGTGTCGTCGCCCGCCTTCTCGAGCGCCAGCTCGAACTCGGCGCTGGAGCGCCCGATGCGCACCACCTTGTGGGTCACGCGCACCGTGGCCGGATACGTGAGCGGGCGCAGGAAATCGCAGGACGCGTGCGCCAGGATGGCGCCCGTGTCGGCCGGCAGCGGCAGGCCCGCGGCGAGGAAAATCTGGATGCGCGCCTCTTCCATGAGGCGGAAATACAGCGTGTTGTTGAGATGGTTCAGGGCATCCGAATCGCCCCAGCGCAGGGGCACGTCGGCCTGATGGGTATCTCCCGGGGCGAGGATTCTTTCCGGCGGCTGTTCGGGCTTCACCAATAACTCCTGGTCAGTGAACAAAATACGAAGGCGGCCCGAATGCCGCCTGCAATACAATCGCCGATAATACTTCCACATATATGGAATACAACGGGGAGCTTTGCAATGTCTGAACGCGAGTCGATGGAATATGACGTGGTCGTGGTCGGCGGAGGACCCGCCGGCCTGGCCACCGCCATCCGTCTGAAGCAACTGGCCGCGAACAAGAATCAGGAAATCGGCGTCTGCGTGCTTGAAAAAGGCGCGGAACTGGGCGCGCACATACTGTCGGGGGCCGTCATGGACCCGCTCGCCCTGACCGAGCTCATCCCCGACTGGAAAGAAAAAGGCGCACCCCTGAACGTGCCTGTCACGCAGGACAAGTTCATGTTCCTGAGCGAGACAGGCGCCCGCGTGACGCCCAACTGGCTGTTGCCGCCCTGTTTCCACAACGAGGGCAACTACATCGTCCGCCTGGGCGACGTGGTGAAGTGGCTGGGCGAGCAGGCCGAGGCGCTGGGCGTGGACATCTTCCCCGGCTTCGCCGCGGCCGAGGTGCTCTACGACGAAAACGGCGCCGTGCGCGGCGTGGCCACCGGCGACATGGGCGTGGCCCGCGACGGCACCCACACCGACCACTACCAGCCGGGCATGGAGCTGCACGCCCGCTACACCATCTTCGCCGAGGGCGCGCGCGGCCAGCTGGGCCGCCAGCTCATCGAGCGCTACAAGCTCGACGAAGGCCGCAACCCGCAGTCGTACGGCATCGGCATCAAGGAACTCTGGGAAGTCGACCCGGCCCAGTCCAAGCCCGGCCTGGTGATCCACACCGCCGGCTGGCCGCTGGACTCCGATACCTACGGCGGCTCGTTCCTCTATCACCTGGACAACAACCTGGTGGCGGTGGGCCTCATCGTGGGCCTGGACTACGCCAATCCGTGGCTGTCGCCCTTCGACGAATTCCAGCGCTACAAGACCCATCCCGCCATCCGCGGCACCTTCGAGGGCGGCAAGCGCATCGCCTACGGCGCGCGCGCCATCACGGCGGGCGGCCTGCTGGCCCTGCCCAAGCTGACCTTCCCGGGCGGCGTGCTGGTCGGCTGTGAGGCGGGATTCCTCAACGCCTCGCGCATCAAAGGCAGCCACGCGGCCATCAAGTCCGGCATGCTGGCCGCCGAGGCCGCCTTCGACGCCCTGGCCGCGGACCGCCGCCAGGACGAACTGTCGGCCTACCCGGAAGCGTTCAAAGCCTCGTGGCTGCACACCGAGCTCAACAAGGCGCGCAACTTCAAGCAGTGGTTCAAGAAGGGCCGCACCGTCGCCACCATCATGACGGGCATCGAGCAGCTGGTGCTCAAGGGCAACATCCCCTGGACCCTGCGCCACAACAAGCCCGACTACGCCAGCCTGCAGCCCGCCTCGCAGTGCGCGCGCATCGACTACCCCAAGCCCGACGGCAAGCTCACCTTCGACAAGCTCAGCTCGGTGTTCATTTCGAACACCAACCACGACGAAAACGAGCCCGTGCACCTGACGCTCAAGGATCCCTCCGTTCCGGTGCGCATCAACCTCGCCAAGTACGGCGGGCCGGAATCGCGCTACTGTCCGGCCGGCGTCTACGAGTTCATCAAGGACGACCACGGCGAGGACAAGCTGCAGATCAACGCGCAGAACTGCGTCCATTGCAAGACCTGCGACATCAAGGATCCCACCCAGAACATCGTGTGGGTGGCCCCGCAGGGCGGCGAAGGGCCGGTCTACAGCGGCATGTGAAGCCAGGCGCCCCGCGGGGCGCGTTTTTTGTCTTGGGCCGTCCCAAGGAAGAACGACCATGAGCGAACGCATCCTGCTGGCCGGCTGCGGCGACCTGGGGCTGCGCGTGGCGCGGCTGCTGCGCGCGCGCGGGGTCTACAGCGGCATGTGAAGCCAGGCGCCCCGCGGGGCGCGTTTTTTGTCTTGGGCCGTCCCAAGGAAGAACGACCATGAGCGAACGCATCCTGCTGGCCGGCTGCGGCGACCTGGGGCTGCGCGTGGCGCGGCTGCTGCGCGCGCGCGGCAACGNCCAGGCCATGGTGGCGCGCGGCCAGCCCGCGCCGGCCGATCCGCTGGACGCCGACAAGAAATTCGGCACCGTGGGCGCGGTGGCCGTGGACGCGCAGGGCAACCTGGCCGCGGCCACTTCCACGGGCGGCATCACGAACAAGCAGGTGGGCCGCGTGGGCGACGCGCCGCTGATCGGCGCCGGCACCTATGCCAGCAACCGCACCTGCGCGGTGTCCACCACGGGCACGGGCGAGATGTTCATCCGCATGGTGGCCGCCTACGACGTCGCCGCGCAGATGGAATATTGCGGCGCGTCCCTGCAGGCGGCGGCCGACCGCGTGGTGCACGAAAAACTGCCCACCATCGGCGGCAAGGGCGGGCTGGTGGCGGTGGATGCGCAGGGCAACGTGGCGCTGCCGTTCAACACGGAAGGCATGTACCGGGGCTACGCCCGCGTGGGCGAGAAGCCGGTCGTCGCCATCTACCGATGAGCGCCGGCCAGGCTCGTTTGATCGAGCGCCGCGCAGCGCGGCGCAGGTTTTTTCAGTTGGGGATTGAATAAAGATGGTTGATCGCGCTAACAGCCTGGCGTTGCCGGAAAACCGCGTGGTCCAGGTCGAAGACCTGACGGTGCGCTTCGTGGGTTCGGAGCGCACGGTCGAAGCCGTGCGCAACCTGTCTTTCCACGTGGACCGGGGAGAAACCCTGGCCATCGTGGGCGAATCGGGGTCGGGCAAGTCGGTGACTTCGCTGGCGCTGATGCGCCTGGTGGAACACGGCGGCGGGCGCATCGCCCAGGGCCGCATGGCGCTGCGCCGCCGCAACGGCTCGGTGATCGACCTGGTCAACGCCAGCCAGCGGGCCATGCGCAACGTGCGCGGCGCCGACATGGCGATGATTTTCCAGGAGCCCATGACCTCGCTGAACCCCGTGTTCACCGCGGGCGACCAGATCGCGGAGTCCATCCAGCTGCACCAGGGCAAGGATGCGGCGGCCGCGCGCGCCGAGGCGCTGCGCATGCTGGAGCTGGTGCGCATCCCCGAGGCGAAGTCGGTCATGAACCGCCATCCGCACCAGTTGTCGGGCGGCATGCGCCAGCGCGTCATGATCGCCATGGCGCTGGCCTGCAAGCCCCAGCTGCTCATCGCGGACGAGCCCACCACGGCGCTGGACGTGACCATTCAAGCGCAGATCCTGCAGCTCATCCGCGAGCTGCAGGAAGAAATGCACATGGGCGTAGTGTTCATCACGCACGACATGGGCGTGGTGGCCGAGGTGGCCGACCGCGTGCTGGTCATGTACCGCGGCGACAAGGTCGAGGAAGGCCCGTCCGAGCAGGTGTTCGCCGCGCCGCAGCACCGCTACACCAAGGCGCTGCTGTCGGCCGTGCCGCGCCTGGGCTCCATGCAGGGCACCGACCTGCCGGCGCGGTTCCCGCTGCTGCAGGTCGACGGCAAGGCGCCGGCCGCGCAAGCGCCTGCCGAGGCGCCCGCTTCGGCGCCGGCGGGCAAGCGCGAGCCCGTGCTCAGCGTGCGCGACCTGGTCACCCGCTTCGACCTGCGCGGCGGCATCTTCAGCCGCGTGCAACGGCGCGTGCACGCCGTGGAGCGGGTGAGCTTCGATCTTTATCCCGGCGAGACGCTCTCGCTGGTGGGCGAGTCGGGCTGCGGAAAATCCACCACCGGCCGTTCGCTGCTGCGCCTGGTGGACAGCCAGGGCGGCGAGATCCGCTTCGGCGGACGCAATATCGTCAATCTGAAGACCAGCGAGCTGCAGTCCCTGCGCCGCGACATCCAGTTCGTGTTCCAGGATCCGTTCGCCTCGCTCGATCCGCGCGTGACGGTGGGCTTTTCCATCATGGAGCCGCTGCTGGTGCACGGCGTGGCGCGCGGCAAGGACGCCGAGCGCCGCGTGGCCGAGCTGCTGGAGCGGGTGGGCCTGCCGGCCGAGATGGCGCAGCGCTATCCGCACGAGTTTTCCGGCGGCCAGCGCCAGCGCGTCTGCATCGCGCGGGCCCTGGCGCTGAATCCCAAGGTGGTGATCGCCGACGAGTCGGTGTCGGCGCTGGACGTGTCCATCCAGGCCCAGATTGTCAACCTGCTGATCGACCTGCAGCGCGATATGGGCATTTCTTTCCTGTTCATTTCGCACGACATGGCCGTGGTGGAGCGCATCAGCCACCGCGTGGCCGTGATGTATCTGGGCCAGATCGTGGAAATCGGGCCGCGCCGCGCCATTTTCGAGAATCCGCAGCACCCGTACACCAAAAAGCTGATGTCCGCCGTGCCCATCGCCGACCCGGCGCGCCGCCACCTCAAGCGCGCGCTGCTTTCCGACGAGATCCCGAGCCCCATCCGCAGGCTGGGCGACGATCCCGTGGTGCGGCCGCTGGAGCAGGTCGGCCCCGACCATTTTGTTGCGCGCCACCCCGTGGGCGGCGCATATTGAGCAGGCCGCAGTCTCATGCCGCCGTCCAGCAGACTGGGATCCCCGGCCGCGAATGACGGCTTTTTTCTCCACCAAACCCCTTCTCCCTTGTGGAATCTGGAGTTGCAATGATGAAAGTTTTGCGCCCCACCAAGCTGATGGCCGCCGCCGCGCTGGCCTTCGGCGTGCTCGCCTCGCCCTTGGCGCATGCGTCCAAGGACGTGACCTTCGCGGTATCGATCGCGCTCGAGACCCTGGATCCGTACAACACCAACAGCACGCTGAACCAGGCGGCGGGCAAGGCCTACTATGAAGGCCTGTTCGAGTTCGACAAAGACCTCAAGATCCAGAAAGTGCTGGCCACCGACTACTCGGTGAGCGAGGACGGCCTGGTCTACACCTTCAAGCTGCGCCCCGGCGTGAAGTTCCACGACGGCACCGACTTCAACGCCGAAGCGGTCAAGATCAACTTCGACCGTCCCGCCAACCCGGACAACCACCTGTCGCGCTACATCCAGTTCAGCGTGATCGAGAAGACCGAGGTGGTGGACCCGCTCACCGTCAGGATCACGCTCAAGAAGCCGTTCTCGGCCTTCATCAACGCGCTGGCCCACCCGGCCGCCATGATGATCTCGCCGGCGGCCCTGGCCAAGTACGGCAAGGACATCGGCTTTCATCCCGTGGGAACCGGCCCCTTCGAGTTCGTCGAATGGAAGCCGGCCGAGTACCTGAAGGTCAAGAAGTTCGACGGCTACTGGAAGAAGGGTTACCCCAAGGTCGACACGCTGACCTTCCGCACCGTGACCGATAACAACACCCGCGCCGCCGTGGTGCAGACGGGCGAGGCCCAGTTCGCGTTCCCCGTGCCGTTCGAGCAGGCCGCCGTGCTGGCCAAGAACGACAAGCTGGACGTGGTCGACCACAAGAACTCGATCATGGCCCGCTACCTGTCGATGAACGTGCAGCAAAAGCCGTTCGACAACCTCAAAGTGCGTCAGGCCATCAATTACGCCATCAACAAGGAAGCCCTGGCCAAGGTCGCTTTCTCGGGCTATGCCACCGTGGTGGACGGCGTGGTGCCCAAGGGCGTGGACTACGCCTACAAGACCGGCCCCTGGCCCTACGACCTGAAGAAGGCCAAGGCGCTGCTGGCCGAAGCCGGCTACCCCAACGGCTTCGAGAGTACGCTGTGGTCGGCCTACAACGACGGCACCTCGGTGAAGGTGGTGCAGTTCCTGCAGCAGCAGCTCGCCCAGGTCGGCATCAAGGTGTCGGTGGAAGTGCTGGAATCGGGCCAGCGCGTGCAGCGCGTGCAGCAGGTGCAAAAGCCCGAGGACGCCAAGGTCCGCATGTATTACGCCGGCTGGTCGTCCTCGACCGGCGAGGCCGACTGGGGCCTGCGTCCGCTGCTGACCACCGCCGCCTTCCCGCCGGTGCTCAACAACGTCTCGTACTACTCGAACAAGTCGGTTGACGAGGGCGTCCAGGAGGCCCTGGCCACCACCGACCGCGCGAAGAAGACCGAGATCTACAAGAAGGTTCAGGAAACCATCTGGAACGACGCCCCGTGGGCCTTCCTGGTGACCCAGAACAACGTGTACGTGAAGTCGAAGAACCTCTCGGGCGTGTATGTGGAGCCGGACACCTCGTTCTGGTTCGGCGACATCGACCTGAAGCAGTAACCCTTGGGGCCTCCGGGCCCTTGTAAGGCCACATGCGGCGGGGGCACGGTGCCCCCGCCGATGTCGCAGGAATTTCAATGCTGACCTACATCGTCAAACGTCTATTGGGCATGATCCCCACGCTGCTGCTGGTGGCCGTGGTGGTGTTCCTGTTTGTGCACATGCTGCCGGGCGACCCGGCGCGCCTGGCCGCCGGCCAGGACGCCGACCAGCAGACCGTGGAGCTGGTGCGCAAGGAACTCGGGCTCGATCTGCCCCTGCCGCAGCAGTTCGTGCGCTACTTCAGCCACATGCTGCAGGGCGACCTCGGAACCTCGCTGCGCACCAAGCGCCCCGTCTCCACCGAAATCGCCGACCGCTTCATGCCCACGCTCTGGCTGACGGTGGCCAGCATGCTCTGGTCCGTGACCTTCGGCATGGTCATCGGCATCGTCTCGGCCGTGTGGCGCAACCGCTGGCCGGACCGCCTCGGGATGACGCTGGCGGTGTCGGGCATTTCGTTCCCGGCGTTTGCGCTGGGCATGATGCTGATGCAGGTGTTTTCCGTGAATCTCGGCTGGCTGCCCACGGTGGGCGCGTCGAGCTGGAAGCACTACATACTTCCGTCCATCACGCTGGGCGCCGCCGTGGCCGCCGTGATGGCGCGCTTCACCCGCGCCTCCTTCGTGGAAGTGATCCAGGAGGATTTCGTGCGCACGGCCCGCGCCAAGGGCCTGAGCGAACGCCGCGTGGTGATCAAGCACACGCTGCGCAACGCGTTGATTCCCGTGGTCACGATGATGGGCCTGCAGTTCGGCTTCCTGCTGGGCGGCTCCATCGTGGTCGAGACCGTGTTCAACTGGCCCGGACTGGGCCGGTTGCTGGTCGATGCGGTCACGCAGCGCGACTATCCGGTGATCCAGGGCCTGGTCCTGCTGTTCTCGCTGGAATTCATTCTGATCAACCTGATTGTGGACGTGCTGTACGGCGTCATCAATCCCAGCATCCGTTACAAGTGAGGCGGCCATGAGCAATACCACTACCGCCGCAACCCCGGCCGCCGCGCCCGGCGACGTGCGCACTCCGGCCACCGAGTTCTGGCGCAAGTTCAAGAAACAGAAGCTCGCCGTGGGCGCGGGCATCTTCGTGCTGCTGCTCGTCATCGTGGCGATCTTCGCGCCCTGGATCGTGCCGTTCGATCCGGAGAACTTCTTCGACTACGACGCGCTGAACGCCGGCCCGTCGGTGAAGCACTGGCTGGGCGTCGATTCGCTGGGCCGCGACATCTTCAGCCGCATCATCATGGGCGCGCGCATTTCCATGGCGGCGGGCTTCCTGTCGGTGGCCATGGGCGCCGTGGTGGGCACCTTCATGGGCCTCATGGCCGGCTACTACCAGGGCTGGTGGGAGCGCATCACCATGCGCATCTCCGACGTGCTGCTGGCCTTCCCGGGCATGCTGCTGGCCATCGGCGTGGTCGCCATCCTGGGCTCCAGCATGGTCAACGTGATCGTGGCCGTGGCCGTGTTCAGCGTGCCGGCCTTCGCGCGGCTGGTGCGCGGCAACACGCTGGCCATCAAGCAGATGACCTATGTGGAGGCCGTGCGCAGCGTGGGCGCCTCTGACTGGACCATCATCATGCGCCACATCCTGCCCGGCACGATCTCGCCCATCGTGGTCTACGGCACCATGCGGATCGGCACCTCGATCATCACCGCCGCCAGCCTGTCCTTCCTGGGCATGGGCGCGCAGCCTCCCACGCCGGAATGGGGCGCCATGCTCAACGAGGCGCGCGCCGACATGGTGATCGCGCCGCACGTGGCCGTGTTCCCGGCGCTGGCGATCTTCCTGACCGTGCTGGCGTTCAACCTGCTGGGCGACGGCCTGCGCGACGCGCTGGACCCGAAGATCGACCGCAAGTAGTCCGCGCCGCCGCGACCGCCGCCGTGCCCGGGCCGCCCCGCGCGCCGCGGGCGCGGCGGCGTTTTGCATCGAGACATGTGGCGGCACGAGGCAATCATGGAAAAACAGATCCTGGACCAACCCCGCATCGGCGTGCTGGCGTCCGGTCCGCTGGATTCGATCTGCGACGTGGGCGGCGTGACCGTCGGGCACTGCACGCTGTCCGAGGGGGCGCTGCAAACGGGCGTGACGGTCGTGCGTCCGCACGCGGGCGATCCCTTCCTGGACAAGGTGCCGGCCGCGGCCACGGTGCTCAACGGCTTCGGCAAGAGCGCCGGCCTGGTCCAGGTGCAGGAACTGGGCGTGCTGGAAACGCCCATCGCGCTCACCAACACCTTCGGCGTGGGCACCGTGGCCAACGCCCAGATCCGCGGCGCCATCGCGGCCAACCCGGAAATCGGGCGCGGCATGCCCACCGTCAATCCGCTGGTGTTCGAGTGCAACGACGGCTACCTGAACGACATCCAGGCGCTGGCGGTGCGGGAGACGCACTACGAGCAGGCCCTGGCCGCCGCCGGCCCGCGCTTCGAGCAGGGCGCGGTGGGAGCGGGGCGCGGCATGTCGTGCTTTTCGTTCAAGGGCGGCATCGGCTCGGCCTCGCGCATGGCGCAGATCCAGCCGGGCCTGCGTCATACGGTGGGCGCGCTGGTGCTGGCCAATTTCGGCCGCCTGCCCAACCTGGTGGTGGCGGGCCGCCCCTTCGGCCGCCGCCTGGCCGACCGCATGGACCGCGGCCTGTTGGGCGCCGGCGAGAACGCCGCCGTCGCGCCCGAGAAAGGGTCCATCATCCTGCTGCTGGCCACCGACGCGCCGCTGGATTCGCGGCAGCTGCGCCGCCTGTCGCTGCGCGCGGGCGCGGGGCTGGCGCGCACCGGCTCGGTCTTCGGCCACGGCAGCGGCGACATCGCGCTGGCGTTCTCCACGGCCTACACCGTGCCGCAGCGCGCTGAGCAGCCGATGCCCGCCGTGGCCATGCTGCACGAGTCCCGCATCGATCCGCTTTTCGAGGCCGCCGCCGAGGCGGTCGAGCAATCCATCATCTCGGCGCTCTGGCGCGCCGAGAGCGTTACCGGGCGCGACGGGCACCGCCGCGCCAGCATCCGCGAGGCGGCGCCCGAGTGGCGCCAGTGGCTGGCGGATACCGAATTCGCACCGAACCAAGGCTGAATCCCATGAAGATCCTGATTTCCACCGATATCGAAGGCGTGGCCGGCGTGTTCCACGCCGAGCAGGTCCGTCCCGGCAATGGCGAGTACGAGCGCGCCCGCGCCTGGATGACCGCCGAGGCCAACGCCGCCGTGCAGGGCGCCATCGCGGGCGGGGCCGAGGAAGTGCTGGTCAACGATTCGCACGGAGGCTTTCGCAACCTGCTGCCCGACGGGCTCGACGAGCGCGCGCGCCTCGTGCTGGGCAAGCCGCGCTATCTCGGCATGATGGGCGGGCTGGAAGAGGGCGGCTGCGACGCCGTGTTCATGATCGGCTATCACTCGCGCTCGCAGGGGCGCGGCGTGCTGGCCCACACCATCAACAGCTTCGCCTTTGCGCGCGTGCTCATCAACGGCATGGAGCTGGGCGAGGCCGGCCTGTACGGCGCGCTGGCCGGCGAGATGGGCGTGCCCGTCATACTGGGCACGGGCGACGACGTCTTCATCGCCGAGACGCGCGGGCTGTTCCCCGGCGCGGAGTGGGTGCAGACCAAGACGGCGGGCGGCCAGGGCAGCGGCGTCACGCTGTCGCCGGCGGCGTCGCGTCGCGCCATCGCCGCGGCGGCCGAGACTGCCGTGCGCAATCTGAAGAAGGCCGTTCCGTTCCGCATCGCGCCGCCTATAGAATGCCGGTTGCAGACCCAGAGCACGGCCCTGGCCGATCTGTTCTGCATGTGGCCCGCGCTGGAGCGCGTGGACGGCGTCACCCTGCGGTTCACCACCGACAGCATGCAGTCCGCCATCCGCATGCTCAATAGCCTGGCCGCCATGTCATTCATGTTGCGCTGAGGATTCCCCACCCATGTCCCATACCGACGCCCGTATCGCCCGGCTGCGCGAGGCCATGCGCCGCCGCGGCCTTTCCGCCTGCATCGTCCCGTCTTCGGATCCGCACCTGTCCGAATACCTGCCCGCCCGCTGGCAGGGGCGCCGCTGGCTGTCGGGCTTCACGGGATCGGTGGGTACGCTGGTGGTCACGGCCGACTTTGCGGGTCTGTGGGTGGACAGCCGCTACTGGGTGCAGGCCGAGGCGCAATTGGCCGGCACCTGCGTGCGGCTCATGAAGATTGCCTCGGCGGCCGTGCCGGGCCACGTGGACTGGCTGGCCGGGCACGTCGAGGCCGGCGGGCGCATCGGGGTGGACGGGCAGGTGCTGGGCCTGGCGGCCTTCCGGGCGCTGGCGGCCGCCGCTGCCCGCGCCGGCGCCGAACTGGACATCCTGGCCGACCCGCTGGACGAGATCTGGACCGACCGTCCCGGCCTGCCGGCCGCGCCCATCTACGAACACCTGCCTCCGCACGCCTGCGTGACGCGGGCCGAAAAGCTGGCGCAGGTGCGCGAGGCCATGCGCGGGCACGGCGCCGACGTGCATTTTCTCTGCACGCTGGACGACATCGCGTGGCTCTTCAACCTGCGCGGCTCCGACGTGGAATACAACCCCGTGTTCCTGGCCCACGCCCTGGTCGGGCCGGACCATGCCACGCTCTTCGTGGCCGAGGGCGCGATGGACGAGGGCGTGCGCGCCGCGCTGGCGGCCGACGGCGTCGAGGTGGCGGCCTACGGGCAGGCGGCCGAGGCGCTGGGTTCGCTGGAGCGCGACCAGACCCTGCTGATCGACCCCGCCCGCGTGACCTGCGGGGTGTTCCACGCCATGGACCCGGACGTGCCGCGCGTGGAAGCCATCAACCCCTCCACGCTGCTCAAGTCGCGCAAGACCGAGGCCGAGCTCGCCAACGTGCGCGAGGCCATGGCCCAGGACGGCGCCGCGCTGTGCGAGTTCTTCGCCTGGTTCGAGGGCGCGCTGGGCCGCGAAACCGTTACCGAGCTCACCATCGACGAAAAGCTCACGGCCGCGCGCGCGCGCCGGCCCGGCTATGTGTGCCCCAGCTTTGGCACCATCGCGGGCTTCAACACCAACGGCGCCATGCCCCACTACCGCGCCACGCCGGACTCGCACGCCGTCATCGAAGGCGATGGCCTGCTGCTCATCGACTCCGGCGGCCAGTACCTGGGCGGCACCACCGACATTACGCGCGTGGTGCCCGTCGGCACGCCCAGCGCCGACCAGAAGGCCGATTTCACGCTGGTGCTCAAGGGCATGATCGCGCTGTCGCGCGCCTCGTTCCCGCGCGGCACGCCCTCGCCCATGCTGGACGCCATCGCCCGCGCGCCCATCTGGGAGGGCGGAGCCGAGTACGGCCACGGCACCGGCCATGGCGTGGGCTACTTCCTGAACGTGCACGAAGGGCCGCAGGTCATTTCCTACCGCGCCGCGCCGGGGCCGCACACGGCGATGGAGCCGGGCATGATCACCTCCAACGAGCCCGGCATCTACCGCCCCGGCCGCTGGGGCGTGCGCATCGAGAACCTGGTGGCCAACCGCAGCTGGCTCGAGTCCGAACTGGGCGAGTTCCTGTGTTTCGAGACGCTCACGCTGTGCCCCATCGATACGCGCTGCATCGAGCCCGCCCTCATGCGCGAAGACGAGCTTGCCTGGCTCAACGACTATCACCGCACCGTCTACGAGCGCGTTTCGCCACTGGTCGAAGGAGAGGCGCTTCGCTGGCTGGAGCGCCGTTGCGCGCCGATCTGAAGCCCCGGCGTCAGGCCGCGGCGGCGGGCGCTGCCCCGCCGCGCCGGCCATAGAGCAGGCGCGCGCACAGCGCGCAAGACAGCGATTGCAGCGCCGCGTAGGCGAGCAGCCGTATCCACGGCGCGGCGGGCGAGCGCGAGAAAGCCTGGATGCCGGCGCTGTCCACATTCATGAGGGCCAGCGCCACCAGTCCGATGCCCGCGGCCTGCGCGAGCCAGAACGACAGGCTGCCGTG